>JADFPZ010000236.1 GCA_022562075.1 Candidatus Zixiibacteriota bacterium
CTTTGGAGTTAAACAGAGGATTTCGGATAAACGCAAAATAAGCTCTGTAGATTAAGCCGTAACCGTCTATGAGATAGAGCCTGTTTTTCTTAGCGCTCACTTGTTGTAAATACCTTTTTTGAGAATATATTCAACTGCACTTGCCGGAACATAATGTTTTAGTTCTTCAAAAGAACTGCCGTTTTTAATCATTTTACGAATTTCACTCGATGAAATATCAAGCTGTGGTATTTCAACCAACTCAACCGGCAGTTTAGATTTATCAGCATTGCCAAAGCCGGGGCGAGTTCCGGCAATAAATTTCACTTCCGATTTTAATTCTTCAGCCATATACCAGTTGTCTATTATGCTGATGTTATCCGAACCAATAATAAAATAGAATTCTGCTTTCGGAAATCGCAGCTTGAGCGCTCGAATAGTGTCGATCGTATAACCGGAGAGATTCTCTTCTGCTTCAATCTCACAAATCGAAAATTTTGTCATTCCCAAAAGGGCAGCTTTCAACATAGCAACACGGTCTAAATAATTTGCTTCGATTAGGCGGCTCTTGTTGGGGTGTTTTACTGTCGGAACAATCAGAACACCGTCGAGTTTCTTCTTGCTGCAAATTGAGTTTGCCAGATTGATGTGACCATTATGAATAGGGTCAAAACTTCCCCCGAGGATGCCCCAGTTGCCGCCGTTTTCAGGATTCGGCATGCTGATCCTGTGAGAGCATAATACTCTGTTTGTCTGCTATAAGACTCAGGTATTTTTTGGCGCTGCTCACACGGTCATCATTCGGATACTCTTTTATAAACGATTCGAATCTTTCTTGGGCGCTGTCCATTTCCCCTTTGTCAAATGCGGATATCCCGCTTTTAAAAGATGCTTCAGCAGCTTTTTTCTTAGCCTCCTGGGCCAATTCGTGTTCAGGGAAGATGATCAGAAAGTTTTCAAAGGCCGTGTGGGCCTCGGCATAATTTCCAATGGTAAAGTCCATTTCTGCATATTCAAAAACTGCATTGGCGACATACTCAGAATTGGTATAGTCGTCTATAACTATCTGATAGTACTTTTTGGCAGCTCTATAGGCTCCGATATGACGATAGACAACGGCACTCTTATAATATTTATAGGCGAGGCGAGTATTGGCTGCTTTCAGGTAGGTCTGGGCATCGGCAATCAGATGAGATTCCGGGAAATCTATTAAGAAGTCTTCGAGCTGCTTGATTGCTACCACAAGTTCAGACTGGTCGAGCCCATAATGTCTTGGAGTTCCCTCAAAATAAGAGACAGCCCTCATAAAAATGGCGTTTTCAAAATAGGCGCTCGAAGGATAATTTAACGCCAGGCGGTTAAACTCAACAGCAGCTACTTCATAATCTTTGTTGCCAAGATAGGCCAGAGCCAGGTGATATTGCGCCGTATCAACAACTGAATTACCCGGATGATTATACACTACTTGCTGAAATATCTCTATGGCGTTTAGATATTTCCTGTTTTCATATTCTTTGAGGCCCAGATCGAGTAATTCCTTGGCCGGCATATTAGTCAGGCTCGGTCTGCCACCGCAGCCTATTGCCATCGCCGATATTATTAATAATGTTAGAAGCAGCCGAATGAAATAAGTCGGGGTAGAAATTGTCAAGTTCGGTACGTCTCCTTCAGCATATCGTAATTTTTTAGCACTTTATTCAGGTAATTTTGAGGCAACGGCTTTTGCTTTCTCATTAGTTTTCTTAACGTTCCCTCTCCTACATTGTAGGCCACTATTGCCTTTTTGACATCTCCAAATTTCAGTATCTGTTCAAACAAATGGTGCGTCCCCAATTTAATATTACTTTTAAGTTCAAATAATGTTCCTTTTCCTGTCCAGTCCACGCCGGCCCGGGGGGCTACGTCTTTGCCAACAAACGGCACCACCTGCATAAGTCCTCTGGCGCCGTATGATGAACGTTGACCTTTCTTAAACGATGACTCCGTCAGAATAACCGCCATTATGAACAGCGGATCGTACTGATATTTTTTGCTTTCGCTATAGATTACTTCCGCCAGCTGCTGGACTTCTTCATCGCTGAATCCGATTTGAAAATCATCAATAGCTTTGAATATCTGAAGTTTTTCTTCAAGTTCAGAAATCCGTTTCTGCTGAAAGTTAATTTGCTGCTCCAGATCAAATTTGTCTTTGATAAGATAAATAAGCAAGGCCGATTGCAGCAGGTATATCAGCATAAGCAGCAAGGCTATCGGTTTGGAAAGAAAGATTCCCAGTTTGTCGTATTGAATCATAACAGTTCTCCGGTTACGGTTCCTCGTAAATCATATCCTTCTGATTCGTCAATCAATACGTTATAAAAGCTGCCAGGTCGGCAGCTGTTACCATATATCTTTACTTCCTGATCTATTTCAGGACAATCGGCATAGGTTCGACCGCTGGCAAATCCCTCAGAGTTAATTTCATCAACCAGAACTTTCTGAACAGATCCGATAAGATTGATATTATTTTCAAAAGCAATGTCGCGCTGCAGGTTCATCAGTGCGTCCATTCTTTCTATCTTAACTTTTTCTGGAATCTGGCCGCTTAGTTTTTCTGCCGGGGTGCCGTCTTCGGGGGAGTAACGGAAAACCCCCATCCGGTCGAGTCTGTTTTCAGATACAAAATCATAAAGTTCGTTAAATTGCTTTTTTGTTTCTCCGGGGAAGCCAACAATAAAAGTAGTACGGATGACCGCATCGTTACTGGTTCTTCTTATTTTGCTCAAAAGTTTATCGATTCGTGGTCTGTCTACCAGCCGCTTCATTCTTGATAAAATATCGCTATTTACATGCTGCAGGGGCAAATCATAATAGTTCAGGGTCTTGTTGTCTTCAGCCATATATTCGATGAGATTATCTTCGACCTGTCCCGGATATAAATATAGGAGTCGTATCCAGTCAATGCCGTCAACCTGCTCCAGAGCTTTTAAGAGAGTAATTGTACCGGGGCGGCCTTTGAGGTCATATCCCCAGAGTGTAGCTTCCTGAGATACCAGTATCAATTCTCTTTTGCCGTTTTGGGCCAAAAATTCGGCTTCTTTGATAATTGAATCAAGCGGTCTGCTGCGATATCTCCCCCGCATTTTGGGAATAGCACAGTAAGTGCAAGGACGGTCACAGCCATCGGAAATTTTCAGATATGAATAAGGCCAGTCATCGGAGATGAAGCGATTCCGAAAATTCAAATAGCCCAGTTTGCGGGTCTCAAGTTTTATTGTTTTATCAAATCGGGCAGAACTGCCGACCGCTTTGGCTATAGAGTCGAGCGCACCGTGACCGAAGGCACCGTCAAGTTCAGGGATTCCCTTCAGGAGTTCGTCGCCATTGCGCTGCGTGAGACAGCCGGCAGCATAAAGGGACTTAAGCATTCCGGTATTTTTTAATTCAGAAAGATTCAAAATTGCGTTTATAGATTCTTCTTTAGCCTCAAGTATAAAGCCGCAGGTATTAACAATAATAGACTCTGCCCGGTCGGGTGAGCTGACCGGAGTGTGTCCCTCGACAATCAGTCTGGCCGCTATGTAGTCAGCATCGACATCGTTT
>JADFPZ010000033.1 GCA_022562075.1 Candidatus Zixiibacteriota bacterium
AACTGGAAGTTGCCACCAAGCAAAAAGATCTGGAAAAATATCAAAAGCAGATGATGTCAATCAAGACCAACAAAGAGTATGACGCTCTGGTCTCCCAGATTGATACTCTCAAACAGGAGATAGATACCGCCGAGACAGAAATTCTCAATTTAATCGAACAACTCTCAGGGTTGGAAAAAGAGATAGAAGAAAGCAAGGAACAGCTGTCTGATATCGAGGATAACAACCACAAGCAGCTGGATATCCTGAAAGTGAAAATAAACTCAATTGGGGATAAAGTTGCTGACAAGGATAAAGAGAGGGCTGCCGTAATTACGGCAATTCCCAGGCAAGTTTTAACAATTTACGAACGGGTTCGCCGGGGCAGAGGCGGCGATGTGGTAATAGCGGTCAAGAGACGCGCCTGCGGAGCCTGTTTTAAGTCTTTAACACCCAAAAAAGTTCAGGAAATCAAAGGCGGCGGTAAGATTTTCACCTGCGACTATTGCGGAAGAATCCTCTACTGGCATGAAAGCGAGTCCCCCTAAAGAAAAAAAATAATAGCTTGATTTTGGCAGGTGTGTAATATAGTTATTAATGGCTAATTTCTTAGAGAAAACCGGTCTAACTTTCGATGACGTCCTGCTTGTGCCCGCTCGCTCAAACGTTCTGCCCAGCGAAGTAGATGTCAGCACCCATATCACCCCGCATATAAAACTCAATATTCCGATTATGTCGGCGGCTATGGATACGGTCACCGAATTTCAGATGGCTATAGCCCTGGCCCGGCAGGGAGGCTTAGGCGTAATTCACAAAAATATGTCTATCAAGAGCCAGGCCGAAGAGGTTGATAAAGTCAAGCGCTCAGAGTCGGGCATGATAGTCGACCCCATTACTCTCCCTCCAAACGACACTTTGGCTGATGCTCTCGAGGTTATGTCACGCTTTTCTATTTCCGGCATTCCGATTACAGAAAATGGGAAATTGGTGGGGATTTTGACTAACCGTGACCTCCGCTTCCAGAAAGACACAGCCCAAAGAATCTCTAACGTTATGACCAGCAAGAACTTAGTTACTGTCAAAGAAGGTACGGATCTTGAGACCGCTCAGGAAATTCTGCACAAACATAGAATAGAGAAATTGCTGATTGTTGATGAAAATCAGATGCTCAAAGGAATGATAACTGTCAAAGATATTATGAAGCGGATTCAATATCCCAGCGCCTGCAAAGATGAGCGGGGGAGACTCAGGGTTTCGGCGGCAGTTGGGGCGGGCAAGGATCTTGAAGAAAGAGCCGAAGCGCTGGTAAAGGCCGGTGTTGATATATTGACAGTAGACAGCTCCCATGGTCACAGTGAAGGTGTCTTAAAGGCCGTATCGCTGGTAAAGAAAAAATTTCCTAAGATACCAGTTATTGCAGGTAATATTGCTACGGCAGACGGTGCCAAAGCTATGATTGATGCCGGAGCAGATTGTGTCAAAGTTGGTATTGGTCCCGGCTCTATTTGTACTACCCGCATCGTAACCGGGGCCGGAATGCCGCAGGTGACAGCCATAATAAATGCTGTTGAAGCGGCCCAGAAGTCTGATACGCCGGTTATTGCTGATGGCGGTATTCGTTATTCAGGTGACATTGTCAAAGCCCTGGCCTGCGGCGCCAGTGTAACTATGGTTGGCTCGCTGTTTGCCGGAACCGACGAATCGCCCGGTGAGACGCTTTTATTTGAAGGTCGTTCTTTCAAAGTTTACCGCGGCATGGGCTCAGTTGAAGCTATGAAAAGCGGCAGCAAAGACAGATATTTTCAGGAGCATGAGACCCAGGCCGGCAAACTGGTACCGGAGGGAATCGAAGGCCGGGTACCATATAAAGGCGCTCTGCAGGAGTCAGTTTTCCAGCTGATGGGTGGTTTGAGAGCCGGTATGGGGATAGCCGGGGTTGCAAATTTGAAAGATTTGAGAGAAAAAACCAAATTGGTACAGATAACAGCTGCCGGAGTGACAGAATCTCACCCGCATTCTGTGTCAATTACTAAAGAAGCACCGAATTATCGCCGTATGTATTAATAGGTATTAATGGGGCCTTGCAAATGTGTAAGAATGTTGTTTAATATATATGATTGAAAGTCTTAAGAAAGCAGGAGGAGCAGTCGCGCTTTAAGAGATCCTTTTAGAGTGAGGAAAGTCCGAGCTCCAGAGAATCAGGACGCCCGGTAACGCCGGGGCGGAGCGATCCGACGGATAGTGCCACAGAAAACAGACCGCCCCGACCAGTTTTGGTCGGAGCAAGGGTGAAAACGTGGTGTAAGAGACCACGAGTGCCAGCAGAGATGGTGGCGCTGGTAAACCCCGTCCGGAGCAAGGTCAAATAGGGAAAGAGGCGTTGATTCGCGCCGTTTGATTTCCGGGTAGACCGCAAGGAGCAGTCGGGTAACCGCCTGCCAAGATAAATGGCTGCTGTCCCGATTTTAATCGGGATACAGAACTCGGCTTATACTCCAGCTTTCAAAAGACCTTCAACAAAAATTGGAGGCAAAAAATGATCCAGTCTTTGAGAACCAAAAACCCGATCTGGGATGTGGTTCCGGTACCGGATTCTTCTGCTGTAAGAAATCTGTCCGAAGCTCTGGAACTTCCGCCAGCAATTGTCAAAATTCTCTTAAACAGAGGCTTTGAATCCCCTGAAGCTGTAGAAAAATTCCTTAATCCCCGGCTTTCAGATTTACATGACCCTTTTTTGCTGCATGGCATGGACAAAGCTATGGAGCGGGTCACCAAAGCGCTGCTGGCCAACGAAAAAATAGTAATTTATGGTGACTACGATGTCGACGGCATAACGGCCACGTCGCTTTTGTACATCATATTCAATAAACTGGGAGCGCAGGTAGATTACTTTTTGCCAAACAGGCTGGTTGAAGGTTACGGACTTTCTGTTGATGGTATTAATGAAGTCAAGAAACAGGGCGCTGATTTAATAATCACAGTTGATACCGGCATCAATGCGATTGATGAAGTCGCCTATGCTAATTCACAGGGTATCGACGTAATAATAACAGATCATCACGAACCGCGCGAAATTCTTCCCGAGGCGGTAGCCATAATAAATCCCAAGCAGGAACATTGTCAGTTCAACGAAGAGTTATCCGGCGTGGGCGTGGCCTTTAAGTTTGCACAAGCCGTGCACAAGGCCTTAGGGCAAAGTGAAACAGAATTGTATGAACATCTGGATTTAGTAGCTCTGGGAACTGCCGCAGATATCGTTCCTCTGGTAGGTGAGAACAGAGTTTTGACCAGATTCGGGATTCCGCAGATTTCCCGCACTACCAAACCGGGCTTAAAATCGCTGACATTTGTTTCAGGCCTGATGGGGAAAGAAATTTCTACGGGACAGGTAGTTTTTGTACTCGCTCCCAGAATAAACGCTATCGGCAGACTCGGCGATGCCAAAGAAGCTATCCGGCTGCTGTCGACGCGCGATGAAAAGGTGGCGCAGGAAGTTGCCCGCAAACTCGACGACGACAACCGCAAACGCAAACGCATTGACGAAGAGACCTTAAATGAAGCGCTGGCACAGCTTAAAGAGATTGCGGATTTGGAAAATGACAAGGCCATTGTGCTGGCAGGCGAGGGCTGGCATCTGGGTGTAATTGGCATCGTGGCCAGCAGGATAGTAGAGAGATACCATCTGCCGACTGTAATGATTTCATTAAAAGACGGCCTGGGCAAAGGCTCGGCGCGTTCTATCCCCGGGTTTCACCTGTGTGATGCTTTAAACAAGTGCGAGGACTTTCTGATTCAGTATGGCGGTCATAAATATGCCGCCGGGCTGTCTATAGAAGCCAAGAACGTAGAAAAGTTTAGAAAGAAATTTATTGAAGTCTCAAACAGCGAACTTTCTGATGACGATATCCAGCCCAAGCTGAAAATTGATATGGAAATAGAACTATCAGAAGTGAATGACCATTTCATGGAGCTGCTGGAGAAGTTTGCACCGTTTGGGCCTCAAAATATGCGGCCGGTTTTTCTGACTCGTAACTGCGAGATAGTCGGACGCCCCAGCGTGGTCGGCAATAATCATCTTCGCTTAAGAGTCCGCAAAGGCACAACAGTAATAGATGTTATTGGTTTTGGTTTCGGGGATATGCTAAATCAGATATCAACCGGTTCACTTGTAGATGCTGTTTATACGTTGGAATACAATACTTATAACAATGTTACGCGGGTGCAGATGCGCATTAAAGATATCAAACTGACAGTCAGTACTATGGCGCCCGGTTACAAGTAGCCAGATGGTTTCGCTCGATAAATTTTATAATGGAAATGTGCGCGCTCTTTCACAACTGATCAGCGCCATTGAGTATCAGCAAAACGGTGTACATAAAACTCTTGGTGAAATCTTCCCCAAAGCGGCCGGCTCTCTGAAAATCGGCATTACCGGTCCTCCCGGAGCAGGCAAATCAACTCTGGTCAACAGCCTGGCACATCAATTTATCGATAGCGGCAACAAAGTCGGCATTCTGGCGGTCGACCCGACTTCACCTTTTACCGGCGGAGCTTTGCTGGGGGACAGGGTGCGCATGAATGAGTTTCCGATAGACGGCCGGGTTTACTTTCGTTCGATGGCCACCCGCGGCAGCAGCGGCGGCCTTTCGGCTGCAACAGATAACGCTACTCTGGCACTGGGGGCGTTTGGATATGACATTATTCTGATAGAAACCGTGGGTGTCGGGCAGGTTGAACTGGATATAATAGACTCCTGCGATGCGGTCATAGTTGTGCTGGTTCCGGAATCAGGCGATTCGGTGCAGACGATGAAAGCCGGACTGATGGAGATCGGCGATGTTTTTGTAGTTAACAAATGCGACCGCCCCGGTTCCGACAGAATGGCCGCGGATCTTCGCTACGCCATAGACAGCTGGAAACGATTCGATGAAGGCTGGATTGCTCCGGTAGTTTGCACCGAAGCCATAAACGGAAAAAACCTGGATGAGCTTTTTGAGAAAGTTCAAACTTTTGTAAAGTACAGTAAAGATTCCGGCAGGTTTGTGAGTCAGAGACGACAGCAGATCAGCAAAAAAATAATGTCACTCTTGCAGAATAGATTCAGACAGGAATTTTTAGACCAGATAGATACCGGCGGAAAAATTGAGTCGTACATAGATGAAATAGTGGGTGGAAAATCAAACCCTTTTGACGTAGGAGAAAAGCTCTATCAGCAGTTTAGACCATAGTGAGCGTTTTCCGCTGTGGCTTGATTTTGAGGCCGGGGTTAGCTATTATGGCCTGATGTCGTAAGCTCTTGGAGGGCAGGAGAATTGAATTAAAATGTTTGCTGGTAAGTTCTTAGAGAAAATAAAAGAGAAGTTTTCAAGCTGGGATAAAAACGCCGAAAAATATCGCTCAAAGAAATCACTGCCCAGATTTTTTACTATCTCAGGTGAGGATATTAACGAACTCTACACCCCGCTTGACATCAAAGGCTCTAGCGCAGACGACTATTTTGAAAAGCAGATAAATTTTCCCGGTGAGTACCCTTACACCAGAGGCATTCACCCGACCATGTACCGTACCAAGATGTGGACTTTCCGTCAGTTTGCCGGCATGGCCTCTCCCGAAGAAACCAATGAGCGCTTCAAATATATTCTGGCACAGGGCGGCACCGGCCTTTCGACGGCCTTTGATCTGCCGACTCTGATGGGCTACGACTCCGATCAGCCGCAATCATTGGGCGAAGTCGGCAAGTGCGGGGTGGCGGTTGACACTCTGGCAGACATGGAAATAATTTTTGAGGGCATTGATTTGGGCAAAGTCTCAGTTTCGATGACTATAAACTCGCCCGCTTCAATTATTTTGGCAATGTATCTGGCAGTAGCTGAGAAAAAGGGAGTGCCGCTTGATAAGCTCCGCGGCACCTTGCAAAATGATATCTTAAAAGAGTACATTGCCCAGAAAGAATTCATCTATCCGCCTAAACCGTCAATCAAGCTGATTACAGATATGATGGCATACTGCCTCAAAAATGTACCGCAGTGGAACACAATTTCCATATCCGGTTATCATATTCGCGAAGCCGGCTCGACCGCAGCGCAGGAGCTGGCCTTTACCCTGGCCGACGGTTTCTGCTACATAGAGGCTGCTATCGAAGCCGGACTTGACGTCGATGAATTTGCACCGCGTCTGTCATTCTTTTTTAATGCCCACTCGGACTTTTTCGAGGAGATTGCCAAATACCGGGCGGCCAGAAGAATTTATGCGCGTCATATGAAAGAAAGATATAAAGCCAAAAATCAAAGAAGCTGGCTGCTTCGTTTTCATACCCAGACAGCAGGCTGTTCACTGACAGCACAGCAGCCGGAAAATAATATAGTACGCACGGCCATTCAGGCGCTAAGTGCGGTTATGGGAGGTACCCAGTCGCTGCATACCAATGCCATGGATGAAACACTGGCGCTGCCATCGGAAAGAGCGGCCTTGATTGCTCTGCGCACCCAGCAGGTGATAGCTCACGAAACAGGCGTGGCCAACACAGTCGACCCGCTGGGAGGCTCGTACTTTGTGGAGGCTCTGACTGACAAGATGGAAAAAGAAGCCGAAGAGTATTTTGCCGAGATAGAAAAGCGCGGCGGAGTTTTGACCTGTATTGAAGAAGGTTTTTTCCAGACAGAAATTGCCCGCGCCGCTTATCAATTTCAAAAAGAGATCGAAAGTAAAGAGCGGGTCATAGTCGGCGTCAATGATTACACCCTGGAAAACGAAAAGATAGATATTCCGGTTCTGAAAATCGATAAGGAATGTGAAAGAAAGCAGATTGCCGCACTTCAAAAAATAAAAGCAGAGCGCAATAACGGTCAGGTTCAGGTGTTGCTCGATAAACTAAAACAGGTTGCCACAGACGGCGGCAATACTTTTGAAGCTATTCTCGAGTGCAGCCGTGAATACGCCACGTTAGGCGAGATGTGCGATGTGCTGCGCTCTGTCTGGGGTGAACATGTAGAAAACCCTGCCGCTATGCAGGTGTCATAAAAATTATGGAAAAGAAAGTAAGAGTATTGTTAGCCAAGCCCGGTCTTGACGGGCACGACCGGGGAGTAAAAGTAATCGCGGCGGCCCTGCGTGACGCCGGTATGGAAGTAATCTACACCGGCCTGCGTCAGACGCCGCAGATGATTGTCGATGCCGCCATTCAGGAAGATGTCGACGCAATCGGTGTGTCGATACTTTCAGGTGCGCATATGACCTTGTTTCCGGCGATTTTAGAGGAACTGAAAGCCAAAGATGCCACCGATATAATTTTGTTCGGCGGCGGCATTATTCCCGACGACGACAAGACCGAACTGGAAAAGATGGGCGTGGCCAAAATATTCACTCCGGGTGCGCCAACCGAAGAAGCGATAAAGTTTCTCAGAGAGGCTGCCGGTTCGCGCAGTCCGAAAGAGTAAGAGAACCAAATCAAAGGAATCCGCTAAAAGATTTGCGGCCGATGAAATTCGGGCAGTTTGAAATAGATGTATTTGTAGAGCAGCGCTTTAAGCTCGATGGCGGCATAATGTTCGGTATTGTGCCAAAAGTTATCTGGAACAAATTAATCCCGGCCGATGATAAAAATTTTATCCCGATGACGACCAATTTGTACGTACTGAAAGCGCACGGCAAGAAAATGATTTTTGATATCGGACTGGGAGATAACTTAAGCGACCGCGAAAAAAAGATTTACAATGTAACTGAAGAAAGCGCCATGACTTCCGGGCTGGCGTCGGTCGGTCTTAATTCTGATGATATCGACTATGTCATACTGACGCATCTTCACACCGACCACGCCGGCGGCGCCGTTACAATTGAGAACGGAGAGTTTGTGCCGCAGTTTAAGAACGCCAAATATATTGTCAGCAAAGAAGAGTGGCAAGTTGCCACCAACCCGACCGAGCGCACTTCGGCGGTTTATAATCCCGACAGGTATCAGGCCTTAAAAAACGCCGGACAACTTGAATTGGTTGACGCTAACAGCGAACTTTTCCCGGGCATAAAAGCGGTTTTTACCGGCGGACATACCGAGGGGCATTTTGGTCTGGAAATTGAATCTGAAGGCAAACGAGTTTTCTATTATTCTGATATTTTCCCCACCTCCTGGCATATGCCGGTACCGTATATAGCCGCCACAGATGTTTTTCCGTTGCAGTCGATGGAGGCCAAGCGCAAAGTGCTGCCGCGGTTATTAAATGAAAACACTATTGTTGCTTTTAACCATGATACGCAGGTAACTTTTGGTAAAGTAAAAGAGGATAGGAAGAAGTATAGAGTAGAGCCGGTACTGGAAATATGAAATTGCTTTATGATATTGCTTAATGGAACCGAAATGGAATTTGAACAAAATGCACATGCCTGTTATTGCCAGTCCCGCTACGGTGGGATTAGACATTCTCAGTCGCATAGCGCAAGAGAGATTGCCGCGTCGTTCCCCGCCCCGGGCGGGGATCTTCTCGCAATGACAGGATAACAATGTCGCTTGAAGAAAGATTAAAGCAGCTGGAACAATTGCGCCGCCAAGCAGAACTCGGCGGCGGCAAAGAGCGCATCGAATCGCAGCATAAAAAAGGCAAGCTGACAGCGCGTGAGCGTATCGAACTGTTAGTTGATGAGAATTCGTTTGAGGAGTTTGATGCTTTTGTGACTCACCGTTCATCCGATTTTGGCTTGGAAAAGAAAAAATATCTGGGGGACGGGGTAGTAACAGGTTGCGGTAAAATAAACGGACGCTTAGTTTATATTTTCTCGCAGGACTTTACCGTGTTTGGCGGCTCTCTCTCTGAGGCACACGCTGAGAAAATAGTAAAAATCATGAAGGCCGCCTTAAAAACCGGCGCACCGGTTATCGGCTTAAATGATTCCGGCGGGGCGCGGATTCAGGAGGGTGTTGTTTCTCTCGGTGGCTACGCGGATATTTTTCTTTTAAACACGCATGCTTCGGGCGTTATCCCTCAAATTTCTTTAGTACTGGGTCCCTGCGCCGGGGGCGCTGTCTACAGTCCGGCCATCACAGATTTTGTAATTATGTCGAGCGGCACATCCTATATGTTCGTGACCGGTCCCAACGTGGTCAAGACCGTTACCCACGAGGAAGTCAGCTCCGAAGAACTTGGCGGAGCCGAAGTGCACGCTTCAAAATCGGGCGTGGCTCATTTCGCCTGCGACACCGAAGCCGATGCCATAGCCAAAGCCAAGCGGCTGCTTTTGTATATTCCACAGAACAATATCGAAGACCCGCCGACTGCCGACAACGGCGACAGTCCGGATAGAGAAGAAGCGGCCTTAAATAAGATCGTACCGGATAGTGCTAACCAGCCTTATGATATCAAAGATGTGATAGAGTTAGTGGTTGACAAGGGCTCATTTTTTGAAGTTCACGAAATGTTCGCTCAGAATATGGTAGTAGGTTTCGCTCATCTTGGCGGCCGCTCAATTGGTATCATCGCCAATCAGCCGGCAGTCTTGGCTGGTTGTCTGGATATAAACTCATCGCGCAAGGGCGCACGATTTGTACGTTTCTGCGATTGCTTCAATATTCCGCTGCTGGTGTTTGAAGATGTGCCCGGTTTCATGCCCGGCACAGACCAGGAGCACGGCGGCATTATCAAGGAAGGCGCCAAGCTTTTGTACGCCTTCTGCGAAGCGACAGTCCCTAAAGTTACTGTCATAACCCGCAAAGCCTATGGCGGAGCTTATGACGTTATGAATTCGAAACATGTCCGGGGTGATATGAACTACGCCTGGCCGACAGCAGAAATTGCGGTAATGGGTCCTAAAGGTGCCGCCGAAATAATTTTCAAAAAAGAAATTGCGAGTGCCAAAGACCCCGAAGCAGAGCTTAAGAAGAAAACCGAAGAATACCGTGCGCAATTCGCCAATCCGTTTAAAGCTGCCGAGCGCGGCTACATCGATGATATTATCGAGCCAAAAACTACCCGTGCTCGTTTGATTCGCGCCTTTGAAATGCTTGAGAATAAAAAAGATTCCAACCCGCCCAAAAAACATGGCAATATCCCGCTGTGATGTCTAAGCCAATAAAAAAAATCCTGATTGCCAATCGCGGTGAAATTGCTGTGCGCATTATCCGTGCCTGCAAGGAACTGGGCATTACATCTGTGGCAGTTTTTTCAAGCGCCGACCGTTCCGCCTGCCACGTGGCTATGGCTGACGAAGCTTATTTTATCGGCGAGGCGCCATCAGCTGAAAGTTACCTGGTACAAAACAAAATTATCGAAACCGCCAAACAATGCAACGCCGATGCAATTCACCCGGGTTATGGATTTTTAGCAGAGAATGCCGGGTTCGCCAGACTGTGCAATAACGAAAAGATTATTTTCATCGGCCCCAAGGCAGAGACGATAGAATTACTTGGTGACAAAATCCAGGCGCGTAAAAAAGCGATCGAAGCCGGCCTGCCGGTTTTGCCCGGTGAGGAAATAGATGTTAGCAATGCAAGTGAGGCGCTGGCAAAAGCCAAGTCTATCGGTTTTCCTGTTTTGATAAAAGCTATTGCTGGCGGCGGCGGCAAAGGGATGCGGGTGGCAGATTCAGCCGAAAATTTTAATGAGTCATTGATACGCGCATCGTCTGAAGCGAAATCTGCATTCGGCGACGGACGAGTATTCATAGAAAAGTTCTTAGAAAACCCGCGTCATATTGAGTTTCAAATTCTCTGCGATGCACACGGCCAGGCTGTGCACTTAGGAGAGCGGGAATGCTCGATCCAGAGACGGCATCAAAAACTTATCGAAGAGTCACCCTCGCCTGTTATGACGCCCGAGCTTAGAAAAAATATGGGCGAGGCCGCGCTTAAGATTGCCAGAGCCAGCAATTATATCGGGGCCGGTACGGTTGAGTTCATGGTTGACTCGGACATGTCCTTTTATTTCTTAGAAGTCAACACTCGCCTGCAAGTCGAACATCCGGTGACAGAGATGGTAACGGCAATTGATCTGGTCAAAGAGCAGATTGCAATCGCGGAAAATAAAACACTCAGCTTTTCTCAAGATGACATTTCGTGCTCAGGCCATGCCATCGAATGCCGCATCTCGGCTGAGGACCCGAGGCAGGGCTTTGTACCTTCGACCGGGACAATACAAGATTATCGTATGCCGTCGGGACCGGGAGTGCGCCTTGATTCAGGAGTAGAAAGCGGTTCAGAAATTTCTGTATACTACGACCCGCTGTTCGCCAAACTTATTGTCTGGGGGAAAGACCGCAGCGAAGCAATCAGTCGCATGAAACGCGCTCTTGAAGAATTCCGTATCTCCGGACTGAAAACGACTATCGGGTTTCATCGCATTGTAATGGAAAACGAAAATTTTGTGTCGGGAAATTTCTCAACAAAGTTTATAGAAACTGAATATCCGAACTATGAGTTTGAAACAGCAGACGACAAAACTATCGAAACAGCTGCCATCGCCGCGGCAATCGACAGATTTAAAAACGAAAGCAGAATAAATCTGCAAAACGGAAAATCTTCGAGAGCATCTATTTCAAGCTGGTCGTTGTATCATCGCCAGAGAAATATGAAAAAGTTTACCGGGAGCAGATAACAAAATGGCGCACTACCTGGTAAAATCAAACGGCAAAGAGTTTGACATAGTTGTCAAAAAATCCGGAGACTCGTTTTGCGTAGTTGTTGATGGCAGGGAACAGACAGTGCAATTTTCAAGCTCCGGCAAGTCGAAATCTGTCATGCTGGTAGACTGCTGCTCTCATGAAATAAGTATCAATTCAAATGGCTATGATAACAGCCGGTTGGTAACTGTCGGGGGGATTGAAGTAGAACTGGAGATAGATAATTTTCGTCTGGCCCAGCTAAAAAAGGCTGCCGGAAACAGCAATAGCCAAGCAGCTTCAAAAAAAATAAAAGCGCCTATGCCCGGACTTGTGCTGGAAGTCAAAGTCAGTTCGGGGGAAAAAGTTGAGTCCGGTCAAACTATTTTAGTAATTGAGGCAATGAAGATGGAAAACGCTATTAAATCTTCTGCGGCAGTTGTTGTCAAAAATGTGGCAGTTTCTAAAGGGCAATCGGTAGAAAAGGGTGATCTTCTAATAGAGTTTGAATAGATGGCTGATAAGAAAAAGACATCCTCAGATATAGAATTACCTGTCGTTGCAGGCGGGCAAGAGATTCTGAAAAAAGCATTGCCGCTTCCCGGTGAGTATCCCTATACCCGCGGAATATATGCCGATATGTACCGGGGTCGTCTCTGGACAATGCGTCAATACGCCGGTTTTGGAAATGCCGAAGAAACCAATCGCCGCTTCAAATATCTGATGGGAAAAGGGCAGAAGGCGCTATCGGTAGCCTTCGATCTGGCCACCCAGATAGGCTATGACTCAGACCACCCCATGGCAGCAGGTGAAGTTGGCCGGACGGGAGTAGCTATTGATTCAATCGAAGATATGGAAACTTTATTTGATGGCATTCCGCTGTCGGAAGTTTCAACTTCGATGACCATTAACTCTACCGCTGTAATTCTATTGGCGCTTTACATTGCAGTCGGCAAAAAGCAGGGTGTGGCGCCCGAGCAGCTGACCGGCACGGTTCAAAATGATATTCTCAAAGAATTTATTGCCCGCGGCACTTATATCTTTCCTCCGGGTCCGTCTATGAAAATCGTTACTGATATTTTTGAGTATGCAGGCAAGCATCTACCGAAATACAACTGCATTTCAATATCCGGCTACCATATTAGAGAAGCCGGCTCAACCGCTGCCCAGGAAATTGCCTTTACACTTGCTAATGCTATTGCCTATGTCAAAGCTGCTCTTGGTGCCGGTTTGGAAATAGATGAATTCGCTCCGCGCCTTTCGTTTTTCTTTGCTTCGCACAATGACCTGTTTGAAGAAGCTGCCAAATTCCGGGCAGCCCGCCGGATGTGGGCTAAGCTCATGAAAGAAGATTTTGGCGCCAAAAAAGAACGCTCCTGGATGCTTCGTTTTCACACCCAGACCGGCGGCTCGACCTTAACCGCTCAACAGCCTGAAAATAATATTGTGAGAACTACTATTCAGGCGCTGGCAGCAACTCTGGGAGGGACCCAGTCGCTGCATACCAATTCTTTCGACGAGGCCCTGGGTCTGCCGACTGAAAAATCAGCCGAGATTGCTCTGCGCACTCAGCAGATACTTGCTCACGAATCAGGAATCATTAACTCAGCCGATCCTCTGGCCGGTTCCTACTATGTTGAATACTTGACGGATGAACTGGAAAATAAAGCCAAAGAGATAATGGCGGAAATAGACAAGCTTGGCGGTTCGGTCTCCTGCGTGGATAACGGCTTTTTCAGGGACAGAATTAGCGATGCCGCTTATAAGTTTCAAAAGAAAGTTGAGAACGGCGAGACGGTTGTAATAGGAGTTAATAAATTTAAGTCCGGTTCCAAGCAGACCCAGAACGTGTTGAAAGTTGACGCGGGACTGGAAAAGCAGCAAATTGCCAAGCTAAAAAAGCTAAAAGAAAGTCGTGATAAAAAAGCACATGAGACGGCTATGGCTGAATTACAAAAGGCAGCCGAAGACGGTGACAACATTGTTGAACCGGTTTTAAAGGCTGTTGAGAATTACGCAACAATTGGAGAAATTTCTGATGTTTTCAGAAAAGAATGGAAAGAATACCGGGAGCAAATATAAAATGCCTAGATTTACTTTGGTAATGACCATATTGATTTTGTTGGTTCTGGGTTGCGGTGATAACAAAGAGACAACGGAGAAAAATGAATCCGCCGACCAAAACCCGGTTACTCCCGAAGGAAAAGAAAAACTGTTCGAAGATGTTCTCAACAAAACCATGGACCGTCTTAGATACAAAGATAAGTCCTATCTCTATGAACTGGAGTTTCCATACTACCGGGAAGAAAACACATTTGATAAATTTCTTGAACACGGCAAAATACGCGGAGCACAAGCCGATACGCTGGAGTTTGTGGATATTGTCAAACTCAGTATGTACGAGCCTGACTCAGCAGTAGCACATGTTGAAGTACATTTCAAAGGCCCTACCGGTGAAGAGACAATTTTCAAAGGTGACAGCTTGACATTTTATTGGTATGCTGGCAAGTGGATCAGACCTACTGTTTCTACTTATGACGCTCAGCGTCAGCTTGATGAAATCAGACAAAGAGCCGACTCGGCCGCACAAGCCGAAGAAGAAGAGCTGGGGCGATGACTAAGACCTTGGTCTCTCATGTTGGTATTGCAGTTAAAGATTTGGATTCAGCTATCAAGTCATATGAGATTTTGACCGGTTCCCGAATTTCTGAGGTAGAGAATGTTGAATCTGAAAATGTAAAAGTAGCCATGTTTTCAAGCGTCGGCGGCAGGATTGAGTTATTGGCTGCGACTTCCGAAGATAGTCCAATCGCAAAATTCATAAACAATCGCGGCGAAGGGCTTCACCATATCTGCATTTACGTAGACGATATTGAATCAAAACTCCGTGAACTTAAAAAAGCCGGAATTAAAGTTATTGATGAAACATACCGGCTAGGCGCCGAGGGGAAGAAGATAGCTTTTGTACATCCTCAAAATCTAAATGGTGTTTTGATAGAGCTCGAAGAGAGATAGATTCAGCCGGCAGCTTATAATCACTTTATTTTATACTTTTGAAATTCTTTTTTAAGCAGGAATCGATAATTTTCAGGCGGTTTTTAATAAACTTTTTTCGATCAATAGCCGGAGTATAAAAATACAATCGGCCGCTCTTGGTTTTGTTGAGAAGTCCCTTGCCAGCGAGTCTGCTCAGTACTGTCATAATAGTAGTGTAGGCCAGTTTTTCATCTTTGAGATAAAGCAGAGCTTTTTTGACAGTAACATTGCCGATTGTCCAGGCGATATCCATCAGACGCGCCTCGGTTGGCCCCAGAAAGACCGCGTTACCTTTGGCGAAGGGGTCAAAGTAAAACGATTTTTCAGCCATTATTTATTTTTTGGGAATGCGATGTTTAACAATCATAGAAATACCAATCGCAATAACTGCCGCCGGCCAGAAATATTCCCAGACTCCGCCGCGAATAATATCCAGTTGCTGCAAAAGTAAAAGTACACCCAACAGTAATATCAACACTCCAAGAAACATCTTGATCCCTCCTGAAAAATTGTTTAGCTCCGTGCCTGCTTGATTTGAGTTACTAACATGGCTGCAATCTCTTCGAGCATCAGTCTGTCATCGTTTGAGAAAAAAGAATTTTGGTTAGAATCAATATCGATTTCTCCCAGGCATTTATCTCCGTCCATAAGGGGTACCACAATTTCTGAACGGGTAGCAGGTGTACATGGCAGAAAACGTGAATCCACTGACACGTCATCTACGACGATGCTCTTTTTTTCAGTTGCAGCAGCTCCGCAGATACCGCTGTTTAGTTCTATTTTTGTATGAGGCGTTTTTGGACCGACATACGGGCCGATTTCGAGAAAACCATCGCGCATCAAATAAACCCCGGTCCAGTTAAATCCGGCCGAGTAAGCATCTATCAGTTCCACAGCTGCTTTCAAAAATTCGTTCTCGGTCTCTTTGTCAGATATTGCAATTCTGATATTGTCAATCAGCTGCTTTCGTTCACCATCCATCTTAGAGATTATCCTTTATGGCCCGAAGGTTCTCCTTGGGTGTGGCCGGGTCAATTGAGCAGCCCGGTCCTATTATAATACGGGAAGAATCAAATTTCTGTTTCAGACTTTGCATCTGCATTACTATTTCATGGGCTGAGCTATGCAAAAGCCAGCCTTTTTGGTCTATGCCGCCGACAAGGGTCTTGCCGGGCAGAATATCAAGGGCCTTTTCAATTGGTGAATTGGTCGGGTCTTCGCTGTCCCAGTTATAAAGCTGACTCTTGTAATCTAACTCTGAGAGTTGCTTAAGAAAATTGTTGCTGGAGCAGACATGAAAGAGATTTAAAGCATCGTCGCCGGAGGCTTCTATTACTTCTAAGTCATAGGGAACTCCAAATTGCTGATACTCTTCCCAGCTGATCAGGTTCGAAGAAGCCCACTGGGTGGTAGCATAAAAGAGTCCGTCCGCTCCGGCGTTCCGCAATTCTTCAACATACTTTTTGAAAGTAGCAGTTATTGCCTTCAGGGCATTATGAACTTTTTCCGGGTGAGTTCGGATACTTTCGGCCAGCAGATTGTCATCTTCGACCATCCTGCCGGCAATCGCCAAAGGTGTAAACAGGGTCATCAAGATCGGCAGCTCTTTTCCGGCCCCTTTACGGATAAGATTTACAACTTGCAAATGCTCAGCTAATACCGGGGCGGTGGGCTCGAGAGGTTCTATGTTATCCCAGTCGTCCGGTTTAGTTATGGGAAATTTGACTTTGGTATGTTTGGTCAGCTCATCTGTCGACCAGTCCAGCTCCAAACCCCAATCTTCGGCATGGTAATCAGCTCTGGGGTTGATTTTCATAAAATCCCAGCCGAAGTGATTTTGAAAATCAAGCATAGCTTCGGCGGTACCATCGGCGCGGCTTTCTTTGTGGTAAAAATGTCTCCAGAAAGAGGCTGCAAACCTGTCTGGTTTCTCACCGCTTAGAATGAGTTCAATCCGTTCTCTTGGTGAATAATTGGCCATTAACTTATCGTCATCCTCTCTAATTTGAAAGCCAATATAAGCTGCCCCAAAGAGCTGTCAAAGTACTGTTTAATCTGTGAGCAACCTTGCTTTCG
>JADFPZ010000034.1 GCA_022562075.1 Candidatus Zixiibacteriota bacterium
ATACTAACACTTTCACCGGAACCTTAAAAATTGGTGACAGTACTATGATAGTAAATAATGATGGTATAAGAATCGGCGATAATGTATTACCATCTTCTTCTATCCTAATGTCTGTTAATAGAACATACAATACGACTACTACCAGATATGGTTATTATAGTAGTCTGGATAATCAAGGTAGTGGGACTATCTATGGCGTATGGTCCGATGTAAATAACAACCTTTCTACAGGAGGCGATAGATACGGATTTTACGGAGTTGGGGGGAGCGTCTCAAATACTTCAGGAACTTCTATCGGAGTTATTGGTATTGCGCGAGGTAACACCGGATCGAATGTCTACGGTATATATGGAAGTACGTCGGGAGGTTCGTCTTTCAAATACGCGGGATGGTTCCAGGGTAATGTTATCGTTACAGGAACACTTTCAAAGGCTGCAGGTTCTTTCAAGATTGATCATCCTCTTGATCCGGCCAACAAATATCTTGTTCACAGCTTTGTAGAGTCGCCAGACATGATGAATGTATACAACGGAAATGTCACAACCGATGGAAACGGTGATGCGGTTGTCACCCTGCCGGATTATTTTGACGCTCTGAACAAAGATTTCAGGTATCAACTCACAGTAATCGGTCAATTTGCGCAGGTAATTGTGTCACAAAAAATATCCGGCAACCAGTTTTCTATAAGAACAGATATACCGAATGTGGAAGTTTCCTGGCAGGTCACTGGTGTGCGTAAAGACGCCTATGCTGAGGCGCACCGTATTAAAGTAGAGCCTGATAAGCCGATTGCTGAGAAGGGCTTGTATCTTCACCCGGTAGAATTGGGGTTAAGTGAAACCAAACAACTCCACTATGAAATGCATAAGAATGCAGAGCTTGAAAGAGAGCGCGTGGAAAACGAATCGATACGGGGACAATAATAGCCTAATCAGAATTGGAGAAAGCTAAGATACTTCCAGGGTCAAGAAACTAACAAGTTCTGGAGAAAACTTTGAATGCTGGATTGTTAAATATCGGAAGGGGTGGGAATCGAACCCACCGGGGACAGTTATGCCCCCCACACGGCTTTGAAGACCGGGGCCGCCACCAGACAGCATCCTCTTCCAATACTAAAATAAGCATAGCTCGCCCAATTGTAAATGGCAGCGCCATAGTCACAAAATCAACTTTATGATTGACTATACCGCTATAACGGCTCAATCTATGGCCATGGCAGAGCTAAAACTCGATTCACCGCTGCAGTTCATCAAGGGAGTCGGCCCCCGAAAGGCCGAAGTACTGGCCTCACACGGCATGACAACAGTCCGGGACCTGCTCTTTTATTTTCCACGCGGCTACCTCGACCGCACAACTATTCTACCGATTAAAGATCTGAGAGTTGACGAAATCGCCACATTCATAGGCAAAGTAAGAGCGCACGGACAGCTCTATGGCGGCAAGCGCCGCCGCTACGAAGCCATACTGGGAGATGAAACCGGTGACATTCAATTAGTTTTTTTCGACGGCGCCCAGTACTGGAAAAACTTTTTCAAAAAAAACATGATTTTGGCCGCCACCGGCAGAGTCAGCTACTACCACGGCAAGCAGCTGATTCACCCGGACCTTGAGCGCCTCGAAGATGACAGCGACAAGTTGATACACTCCGGCCGTATTATTCCGGTCTATCCCCAAACGGCAGAGCTCAATCAGGTCGGTCTGTCCAGCAAGGCGATCCGTTATCTGACAAATTTGATATTTGCAAACCTTACCGAAAAATTAGCAGATTTTCTGCCCGAAGAAATCCGCAGCCAGTTTGATCTGATGGAGATTTTCCCGGCCATTGAAAAGATACATTATCCTGATGACCGCCAGGCAATCGACTTCTGCAGAAAACGGCTTGCCTTCGATGAACTGCTGACCTTCCAGTATCTTGTCTTCAGACGAAAAGAGAGAAAGAGTAAAATCAGAAAAGAACATAATTTTGAAAAGCCGGGAAAATTGACCGAAAAGTTTTATAGCTCGCTTCCGTTTGAACTGACCAGCGGCCAGACAGAAGTAATCTCTGAAATTTTTTCTGACTTGCAATCAAAACAACCTATGTCCCGTCTTTTGCAGGGAGATGTCGGCTGTGGCAAGACGGTAGTGGCGGTAGTTTCGGCAGTATACGCGGCTGAAAATAAGCTTCAAACAGCTTTCATGGCACCCACTGAAATTCTGGCAGAGCAGCATTTCAGTAATTGGCAGGAAAATTTACGAAATCTGGGAATATCAGCAGCCCTGGTAACATCGACAACTAAGGATGCAGAGAAAAAAGAAATCGCCGCGAAATGCGCCGAGGGTTCAATCCGGGTTCTCTTCGGAACTCACGCTCTGATTTATGACTACATCGAATTCTCCAGACTTGGTTTGGCAATCATAGATGAGCAACACCGCTTCGGAGTTGAGCAGCGAAGTAAACTCTATGCCAAAGGGAATAACCCCGACCTGCTTTTGATGACCGCCACCCCGATTCCCAGAACCCTGGCGCTTACTCTTTACGGAGACCTTGAAATTTCAACAATTTCGACTATGCCCCCCGGCAGAAAACCAATCCGTACAGTCCAGAGAGAGAGCACCTCGCGTGATAAAGTTTATGAGTACGTCCGAGACGAAGTTAAAAAAGGGGGACAGGCTTATATAATTTATCCGCTGATTGAACGCTCAGACAAGATGGAGCTTCGCTCTGTGGAAGAGTCGTTCAAGGAATTGGCGGCAGATGTCTTCAGCGACTGCAGGACAGCAATTGTACACGGCCGGGTAAAACCGGCAACTCGTGAAAAAACATTAAAACAGTTCAAAAACGGCAAAATAGATATTCTCTTTGCTACCACCGTAATCGAAGTCGGCATCGACAATCCCAACGCCTCAATAATGATAATCGAACACGCCGAGAGATTCGGTCTGTCACAATTGCATCAGTTAAGAGGCAGGGTGGGACGCGGCCAAAAAGAATCTATCGTAGTAGCCATTGTTTATCCGACAACTTCAGATATATCGGGCAAACGTCTTGAATATTTTGTTTCGACAAGTGATGGCTTCAAAATTTCCGAGGCAGACCTGGACCTGCGCGGTCCCGGTGAAGTATTTGGTACCCGTCAGTCTGGGCTGCCGGAATTCCGCATTGCCAATATTGCCAGAGACCAAAAACTCATCGAAATGTCGAGCAAACTTTTAAGTAGACTTTTTGACACCAAAAACAAACTTAGTAAAGACAATGATTATATTAACATCAAAAATCACTTGGAAGAGATAAGCCAGACCAAAGAAATCCATTTGACCGGCGGATAAAATTCATCGGTAAAAAGTTTGAAGAAGAATCGGAGCAAGTAATATCTCTAACAAGCCCGAAAATATAAATGTACATTTGTTTCAGTTAGTCTTTTCACTGAAAACTGCGGCTATGCAACAGATGGGCAAGATTGTCTCACCTGTTACAGGTGAAGTGGAAAGAGACATGACCATAGCTCAGACAACTATAGACATATTGGCCATGCTTGAAACAAAAATGAAAGGCAACCTGTCTGACGAAGAATCCGGCTTCATCAGCCGCTCGTTATATGAGCTAAGAATGAACTTTGTTGATGAAAGCAAGAAGTCAGTCTCAGCAGAAAATTCCTCAGCTAAATCAAAGACAGAATCGGAAGATCCCAAACCTCCTTCAGGAGAAAGTAGTTCAAGTTAATTTGGGCAGAATTTCAACTTCTGGTGTATAATTCTCAAGCTAATTGATTACTGACCACAGGGTTACAAACCTTAATTATGTTGATTTGATGCCGAAATGTTGATATATTGATAGAGTAAATGGAAATGGTTGAAAATCTTACAGTTAAACCGAGTTTGTCTGGCCCTGAAATGATTGAAGCCTTCGGCAAAGAGCTGGAACTTGATAAAGAATTGAAGAGCTTCACAACTTTCAAAACCGGCGGACCGGCCAAGTATTTCCTAACAGTCAAATCGGCAGAGGAAGTTTCGGAATCAATAAAAACTGCCCATCAATTGCAAATTCCATTGTTCATTGTGGGTGGCGGCTCAAATCTATTGGTCTCTGATTACGGCTTTGAAGGGATAATGATCAAAGTGGATGTTTCCGGGCTTGAGCTTGTTGGCAATAATCTCATATTCTCCGGAGCTGGCGAGGAATTGATGGCTTTGATAAACTTTTCTGCAGATAACTCGTTGACTGGTCTAGAGTTTGCTTCAGGTATATTTGGTTTAGTCGGCGGAGCCATATACGGAAATGCCGGTGCTTACGGCGGTGAAATAGCTGATATTATCAAGGAAATTACTCTGGTTGATATGGATGGAAACGTTAAGAAAGTTGATGCAAACTACTGCGAATTTGGCTATAGAGACTCCTTGTTGAAGAGGTCAAATGAAGTCGTAATTGATGCTCTATTTGAGTTTTCTGCCGGAGAAAAAACTGTTATCAGGTCCAAAATTGATGAAATTATTGCAATAAGAGCCAAAAAGCATCCAGTTGAAGGAAAATGTGCCGGCAGTTTTTTCAAGAATATTCCGGACCCGAAAGAAAAATACGGGAAACTTCCCGCCGGAAGACTACTTGAAGAGGCTGGATGCAAGGGCCTAAAAGTAGGCGGAGCAGAGGTTTTTGAAAAGCACGCTAATATTATAGTAAACAGAGGTAAAGCAACTTCCTCAGATATTCGTAAGCTTGCGGACATTATGAAGGAGCGCGTTTCGGAAAAATTTGGTATATTACTTGAAGAAGAAGTCATACAAATCGGCCAATTTTAGCCCAAGGAGGAGCATATAGAGAGATAGATAACTGTTTGGTATTGCATGTATAACATGGATAAGTTTTTGAACGGTATCTATCATCATATACGTTTCTGTGGCCGAATACTCTTTTGGCTGACAGTGGCGGTCTGTCTATATCAACGTGCCGAAGCACAGATAGGCTTCCAGGCAGGTTTCGAAACGCCCACATCCTGGATTTCTCCCTTTACAGAACCAGACTACAGCTTTTCTGCAGCGATGTTACCAAAGACTAAACCGATTCTGACCCGACAGCTAATTTTTACTCCAAAGGTTGTTAGCTCAAGCTTTGCAAATAATTCACTGACATTCAATTCTGTATTTTACAGGAGGGGACATGATTCCTGGGAGCTCGTGCCAATTTCTCTTGATGCACAGGAGTTTAATAATTTCAGCCTCGATCTCTACCTGAGACAGCAAAGAGATTTGATGTTCCGTCACAAGGTAGCGGGCTTACAAAAGGACAGACGAGGCAGAGGACTCGGAGTTAGTGTTGCTTTGCCAAAGAGACTGAAGAAAATATTTGGCGAGGGTGGTGCCGGCCTTCAAGTTTCCGGATTCAGAAAGATAACACTATCAGGCCGTTCTCAATGGACTGACGGACAGTCCAACCTTCTCAGACAAAATAAGTTTCCATCTCTGAGCATGGATCAAGTATCCCGTTTTGACATTACCGGTACTATTGGAACCAAGATAACAGTCAAAGTTTCTCAGGACAGCCAGACAGACATTCCTCTGGCAAATAGAATCCAGATTCGTTACCGGGGAGATGAGGATGACGTTCTTCAATCGATTGAAGCAGGCAACACAACTCTGTCACTACCTAATACGCAGTTCGTAGGTTATTCTGCTCGCATCAGAGGTCTGTTTGGTTTGAAAGCCACAGCTCAGATAGGCAACCTTACACTCATTGCGATTGCGTCGCAGGAAAAAGGTAATGCAGAAAAGACATCTTTTACGGCGTCAGGAGATGAAAACGCTACTTTTATCCGAGACAACGACTATGCTGACAACAGAATTTTTGACCTGGGACTTGATGCCGTATCGTTGGTAGACACGGCTAATGTCACAACATTTTTTGATCAAGAATTATTCCCTGGTGACTCGATAATAAAGCTCTTCGTCTATGAGCAAGAAACCGACAGAGATAAGCAAAGCAGCACTATTCCTGCGATAATTAACGTCAAGCCTCAGTCACCAAATGCTGCTGCTGCAGAAGATTTCAAACCTCAATATGGAGTCAATCAACTCAATTACGGAACTGAATTCACTTATGAGCAGGATATTCAAAAAGGAATTTACTATGTGGTATTCAACTCCCGCAGGCTGGATAACCGGGCGCTTGCAATATACATGGAAATTCAAAGAGGAAGTTCAATTATCACGTTTGGTGAAATTAACAATGTTGACACTCTTAACTTAAAACTTATCAAATCGGACAATCCCCTGCAAGACTTTGTGACTTGGAAACTAATGTGGAGAAATGTCTATGACCTTCGCCAGCGAGGGGCCAATATTGAAGATCTAAATGTAAAGGTTTTCAAAGGTCTTTCCAAACGGGAAAATACAACCTCAAGTCTGGATTATCAGGATACAGACGGCGAATCACAGCCGTACATAGAGATTCTCGGGCTTGACCAATATACGCTGACTAAAAAAGTTTCGAACGGAAAAGTTGACGACCGCTCAGAAATCTGGCGAAGCGACTGGGGACTTCTAATCTTTCCGTCACGAGAACCGTTCAACTCCGACACCGTTTTCGTTGATGTGAATGGTGATTCTACCGTCCCTCTGGACGATAAAGCCCCGGACCTGTACAACTATGTTTCGAGAACAAGTCGTTTAGAAGCCAGTAAATATTTTATACAAATTTCTACTAAGATAAGAAGTTCAATTATCCGGCTGAACAGGCCAAACATAATCGAAAATTCCGAGCGGCTGATGCTTAACGGCAGACTTCTGAAAAAAGGTGAGGATTACAACATAAACTATGATTTCGGGCAGATTACATTGCTCTCAGACGAAGCAGTTGACCCCAATGCGGAACTGCTGATAGATTTTGAATACACAGGCTTTTTCGCAGTTCAAAAAAAATCCCTGCTGGGATTTCGGGCAGAGTACGAGTGGAGCAAGAATTTCCAGTTCGGCACGACCGTTCTTTACAAATCGGATAAAGCCCAGCAGAGAAAACCAAGAGTTGGCCAGGAAACATCAAAGATGGCAGTTGTTGATTTCGACGCCTCCCTTAAGCTTCACCCCAACTTTTTAACAAAGGTGGCTAATGCTCTTCCACTGGTTGAAACATCTGTGCCGTCTGCCCTGTCAATTTCCGGAGAAGTGGCGCGCTCATATCCAAATCCAAACGTTGGGGGTGAAGCGTTTGTAGATGACTTCGAGGCTGCAATCGAACAACTGTCCTTGTCAACTTCCAGAACAGCCTGGAGGCAGTCAGCCCTCCCGGTGCAGGTAAAAGATAGTATCACCAGTTATACCCGGGGAAGACTATTATGGCATACCCCGACTCTGGGGGCGGATGTGACCCGATTGGAAGATGTTTATGACCGTGACGCAAATCGGACTACAGGGCAGAGTATTAGAACTTTACGGCTGATTTTCAAACCTGACCCGATTAATGCAGACAGCCTGACCAGATCCTGGGCAGGAATTACACGGTATTTTAGGGGAAGAATTGATGCAAACCGTTTGCAATTATTTGAGTTTCGGGCCAGAGGAAAAAGAGGCAAGCTGCATTTTGATTTTGGCTCTATAAGCGAAGATGTCGACGGCGACGGACTGGCTGACTCGGAAGACTCAAATCCAAATGGATTTGTAGATAGCTTGGAGGATGTGGGGTTAGATTTAATAGCAGATCCTGAACCGGACTCTGCCAGCAGGTTTTGGGGGACCGATGGTGACCCTGCCGGGGATAACTTCTACTTCCGCGGAGAAGGTAAGTGTCCTTATACCGACCAGGGGACGTGCGATGCCATTAACTGGGGTGATCCCAAGAACTATTATCGCTGGCTTAACGGTACCGAGGGCAATATTCGAGATGCAGAATATCTGGGCATTCCCGACGAAGAAGCTCTCTCACCACAAGGGTTCAAAGACTTAAATTCCTATTTCTCGTTTGTAGTCGACCTCGAAAACACTCCGTTTCTGATTCCGAATACTGATTGGCCGGTGACTGTGGCTGAGGACAGGCAATTTAATACATATCGCATACCGATTCTCGAGCCGCAATCGATTGCACCGGATTTATATTCAATACAAGGTAACATTCTCCCCGATTGGGCAAACATCAGTCATGTAAGAATATGGTTTGAAAGTGCACTAGGCGACACTTTGGAAGATACAGTCGAAGTCGCAAACTGGTATTTTGTACAATCCAACTGGCAGGATTCGGTTCTTGTCGAACCGAGTAATCTCCTGCTTGACGACACTTTGAAAACTTCGTTCCTGGTAGCCCAAATTAGCGAAGAAGACAACGTAGAGTTCAGAGACAATCCTCCTCCCGGGGTGGAGCAGTATGTAGACCCGACTACCAATGTGGCAGAGCCAAGAGGCGGTCTTTTGTTAGGCTTTCCTATCTTGCAGCCGGGGGACACCTGCTTTGCTACAAAAGATTTATTTACTGTCGACCGCTATTCGGGCTATGGCAAGATGCGGATGTATGTATATGGCGGCATTGACGACAGCCTGGCGACAGACGCCCAAGACAGTATCACCTTTTTCTTCAGATTAGGCACAAATTCTCAAAACTTCTATGAGTTTCACACTAAACTCTATCCGCGATGGGACGAACGTAACTGGGTTTTATTGGATTTTGACGAAGTCACCGCTTTCAAAGATTCAGCGCAAAGAACTTTTCCTAAAGAACAGAGAAACAAGTCGGTTGATATATCTAATGACAAATATCGCGTGTTTGGGGACCCAAACCTGAATGAAATTCTCTTTTTCTCAGCAGGTTTAGTTAGCACGTTTAAGGATCCGGTCGAGGGAGAGGTCTGGCTGGATGAGTTGCGGGTTACCGATGTTCGCAAAAATGTCGGAACGGCTATTAGATTATCAGCTTCGGGCAATATTGCTGACCTGATTAATTATAATTTTCAAGTTCAGAGCCGCGATGCCTTTTTCAGGGGACTCTCTACCGCTACCAGAGGAGGCTCCAACAATAACCTGGGCAGCGGAAGGACAAGCACAAATTATAGTTTCGGCTGGTCAATGAATGCCCACAAATTCTTGCCCCCATCATGGGGCGCCAAACTGCCCGTATCATACAGGTTTACCAAGAGCATTACGACGCCTTTGCTAAGGACCAGGTCTGACGTTGTTTTGCCAGAGGAAGTTCGCGAAGAAGAGAGAACCATCAGTCAAACTCAGACTTTTTCGATATCAGAGAACTTTAATAAAAAAGGCTCGAATCCTCTGTTTAACCTATTCCTCAATAGACAATCAATAAGTTTTTCATACAGCAGAACCGAAGGAACGTCAGTCAACTCTCCTTCTACATTTGGGGAGAACTATAATATAAAATCTGGCTTTGACCTGGGCATAACAAAAGTTCCTACAGCTCCGATATTTTTCTGGACCAAATGGATACCTTTTGCCAAAAAAATCAGTGGTTCCAGATTATCTTTATACCCAAAGAGCTGGAGACTGTCAGCTTCATACAGCAGAACTCTGAGAATAACTGAAGATATTAACCGAAATATTACATCGTCCGCATCGCGGGATTTCTCCGGTGGCATTGATGTCAGATACAATTTCTTTGATAATCTTACTTCCAGTTTTAATTACAGTACTAAAAGAGACCTGACAGACCTTAATAATTTAAATATCACTCTCTCATCGAAAGATTTCAAACTTGGCGTTGAAACTACTTACCGGCAGAGATTCAATCTTAAGTACGACCCGAAACTGTTATCCTGGCTGACCGGGACCTACAGTTTTGATGCAACATATAATGATAATCTGGACCGAAGTTCACTGACGCGCCGTTCCACTCTTACTCAGGGCTGGGGCCTGGGAGGCACATTCAATCACAGAGCACTGTTCGCAAAAAGTGCACAATCTGGCAGTCAGCGGCAGGGCTTCAGAAGACGTGGTGGACGCCGAACCATAGATATTCCCGAAGACGAGGCATCCAAAGACAAAAATAATGGCCAAAATAAAGATGAACAAAAACTAAACAATAAGCAGGAAGACGAAAAAAAGAAAGACGGCCCATCATTATTTTCATCGCTTGTTTCAAAGCCGAAATCATTTCTGAGATTTATGACAGGCTGGATAGAGCCGGTAAATTACAGTTACAAAAAAGGATTCAATAACTTTGTGCCGGGAATGCTGGAGCGCCCCGGATTTATGTACCGCTTCGGAATAGAACGTGAATTAGACGTCCCGACAAGCAGCGCGGATACTCGTGCAGCATCTTCAAGTGAATCCCAGGCGTATAGCCTGAATTCCGGATTTGGACTTTTTGGAGGAATTAAGACTACTGTCAAATTCAGCCGTTCTGAAAACCTCGACTTAGTAAAACAGGGACCCCGTTATCGTACTCGAACTACCAACTGGCCGGATTTATCTATCAGGATTTCGAAGTTCAAGTCGCTCCCCCTTATCAAAGGCATCGTAAACAGGATGATAGGTATTTTTTCACCAAGGACGGGCTTTAGCAGAAAGGAACAGAGAACCAGTGATATAGTTGGTGATTTTGACGTCACAAAGTCTACGTCGACAAGTTTCAGCCCGCTGTTGTCAATAAACTTTAAGCTGTGGCGCTCGTTATCCCTTTCTGGTTCATACACCTCTAGCACCGAGGAGTCGATAAAGCGCAGCACCGGGGACGGACAATTTCAGTCAAAGACTAATACAAAACGTAGAACAATTGCTGCGACCACAAAATATACTTTCTCTTCTCCCGGAGGTATAAGAATTCCTATTTTTGGCCGCCTGAAATTTACATCAACAGTTAACATTGACTTGACGTTCAAGTATAGCGCTAACAAAAGCATAACATCGAAATCAGAATCGGGAGATGATGAGCGCGTTTCACAGGATAAATCAGATTTTTCTGTGCGTCCTACAATCTCCTATTCATTCAGCAGGCAAATAAGGGGCGGACTATCTGGGTCATGGCAAGATACAAACGACGCAAATTCTGGCCGCAAAAGCCATGTCAGACAGATACAAATCTGGATGGAAATTCGTTTTTAGGATTTAACGGTTGACTATTTTCTCACTTAGCAAGTAATTGAACCGATGAAAATCCTGGCCAGCTTAATAATTGCGTTCAATCTAATCTCAATTGTGAATCTCTCTTGTAATGAAAAGTCGGTAGAAGCTCCCAAGTTTGACAGCTCCAGAGCTTTTGAATACCTGGTCAAACAGGTAGAATTTGGCCCGCGTGTTCCCGGCAGCAGAGAGTGGCAAAAATGCAAAGAGTACATTGCAAATCACTTCGCCGAGCTGGGACTTAAACCAAAATTTCAAGAATTCGAGTTTTTTGATCCCTACTCAAAAACTCAGCTGCCTCTGGTTAACATAATTGCGTCTATTGAAGGCAGATCTGCAGATCCCGAAAGGATTCTGCTAATGGCCCACTGGGATACTCGACCACGGACTGACTTTCCCACCAGACCGAATATCTCTGATAAACCAATTCCCGGTGCCAATGACGGTGCCTCGGGAGTTGCTGTGCTAATGGAGTTGGCCAATATGCTGGCCGAAAATCGACCGGAGCATTCGGTTGAGATTGTACTGGTCGACGGCGAGGACTGGGGCAAATCAGGTGATAACGAGTACTACTTATTGGGTTCTTCAGAGTTTGCCCGCAGAGGTATAAGAGGAAAATATCGTTTTGGAATAGTGATAGACATGGTTGGCGACAAGAATCAGGAATTCTATCGCGAAGTTTTCTCAGAAACTCATCACCCCGAACTAAATGATATGATCTGGAATGCCGCCGCCGAACTTGGCGTTACCTCTTTTATTGATACTACCAGGCATACTGTGCTTGATGATCATATTTCACTGGTAACAAGCGGTCTGCCGGCAGTTGACATAATAGACTTTGATTACAAATGGTGGCATACTGACCAGGATACGGTTGACAAGTGTTCGCCTGAGTCATTAGGAAATATTGGGAAAGTATTAGCCCATATAATTTATAATCCGCAATTATGGCCGGCCAAGAAATAAAGAAACTCAGCGATTTTCCGGCTGTGGAAAAGTTGCTGCAGTCTAAGAGTCTGGCACTGCAGATAAAGAAGCTGCCAAGGCCGGTAGCGACATCTGTCATTCAGGCAACTATCAGGCAGGCTAAGCAGGAGTTTAAGACTAACAAAAGAGTTCTGACTCTATCAGGGTTAAACAAGATGATAATCGGCAATCTTAAGGCGAAGTCGAAAAAAGAAGTTTGCCGCGTAATTAACGCCACCGGCATACCGCTACATACCAATCTTGGCAGGGCGCCATTGGGAGAATCTGTGCTAAAAGACATTCGGGAGAGCTTAGCCGGGTATAGCAATCTTGAGTTCGATTTAGAAACGGGAAATCGCGGAAAAAGAGGCGAGGCCTGTGAACAATATCTGGCGCAGCTCTCTGGTGCAGAAAGTGCCGCTGTTGTTAATAACTGCGCGGCCGCTTTATTCATAATCCTCAATACATTTGCCCTGCGCAAAAACGTTATTTTGTCACGCGGCGAAATGGTCCAGATTGGTGGAGGATTTCGCATACCGGAAATTCTGAAACGCTCCGGCGCCAAACTCACAGAAATCGGCGCTACTAACATTACCACTGCCGACGACTACTCTCAGGCAATTGATAAAGCCAGCAAAGTTATTCTCAAAGTGCATCGCAGCAATTTTCAGTTATCAGGTTTTACGAAAGAAGTTTCGGCCAAAGAACTGGCACAAATAGCCAGACAAAACGAACTGATATTGGTAAATGACCTTGGCAGCGGCGCACTCTTTCCCACTAAAAAACTTTTCGGACACAATGAACCAACGGTTCAGCAATCTGTCCGTGATGGCGCACATTTGACCTGTTTCTCTGGAGACAAAATGCCGGGCGGAGTGCAGGCGGGTCTAATTGTCGGCAAAAAAGAACTAATAGACAAGATTAAGAACAATCCGCTATTTAGAGCTGTAAGAGTTGATAAAATTACGTTTCTGATTTTAGAGAAACTTTTCAAAACTTATCTGGACAACACCTATCAAGAAAATATCAAAATCTGGCAGCTTCTTGCTGTAACTGAATCCGAATTATATAGCAGAGCAAAATCAATAATCAAACAACTGGGGAATCCTGCCGGTCTGTCTGCCGAGGTGACCTCTGCTTTTCTAGGCGGGGGGGGCATGCCGGAAACCGAGCTGCCTTCGGCAGGCTTAATCTTTTCGCCAGATTACCCGGCGTCAAAGCTACTCAAAAAACTTCGTTCAATGAACCCGCCGGTAATAGCAAGAATTGAAAACGACAAGCTGATAGTCGATTTAAAAGCAGTCGACCGGAGCGAACTCGACCTTCTCACAAAATCATTACAACAGATTTTGAAATAACAGCATAGCTATGTTAGTAGTAGGTACTGCCGGACATATTGACCATGGAAAATCAGCAATTGTAAAAAGGCTGACCGGCACAGACCCCGACCGTCTTCCCGAAGAAAAAGCACGGGGAATGACTATTGACCTCGGTTTCGCATTCTACGAAACACCCGATAACCAGACGATTGCACTTGTCGATGTCCCCGGTCATGAAAGATTTATAAGAAACATGATATCAGGCGCCAGCGGTATTGATGCTGTCATGCTGGTCATTGCGGCCGATGACGGCTGGATGCCTCAAAGTGAAGAGCATTTTCAGATTACCCGGCTCCTTGGTGTTTCAAGCGGCATTATTGTGATTAATAAGTCCGACCTTGCCGAAGACGACTGGCTCGAAATTCTAAAAAGCGATATCAAAGAAAAAGTAAAAGATTCGTTCTTAAAAGATGCTCCGATAGTGGTAGTTTCTGCCCAAACAGGAAACGGATTTGACAAACTCAAATTAGCACTTGACCGCCTTCCCCAGACAATCTCCGGCGAAAGAGACATACATAAAGCCAGACTCTATATTGACCGCGCCTTTATGAGCAAAGGCTTTGGAACAGTTGTCACAGGAACACTCAGGGATGGTTGCTTTGCGACCGGACAAACGCTTTCAATCTGGCCCTCTCTTAAGAAAGCAAAAATTCGTTCTCTTCAGTCTAACAGCAAAGACGTAGAAAAAGCCAGTCCGGGACAAAGAACTGCCATCTCACTAACCGGAGCAGACAAAGACGAGCTCCAACGAGGCAGAGTGTTAATTGCAGAGAATAACCTGTCACGTTTCAAAGAAAACCCGGTACTGGTGCTCCGTGTTGAAGTTCTCAAAAACTCACCACTAAGTCTGACCAGCAGACGGCGGTTGACATTCATAACAGGCACCACCGAATGTCAGGGCGAAATCCGTATTTTCAAAGATAAGCAAATTAATCCCGGCAGTTCGGGCACAATATTCTTTAAGCCAGACGACCCCATATATACTTTGCTGGGCGACCATTTCATAATACGTTTGCCAACTCCTATGCTCTCTCTTGGCGGCGGAATTGTCATTGACCACGTCAAGAAGTTCCCGCGTCAAAAAGAGATAGAACAGTTTAGCTACTTGCAGATGAGAAATTCTTGGCAACTTGATAAGCTAATTCTTTCTGAGCTGATTAAAGAAAAACTGCTAAAACCAAAAGATTTATTAGTGCAGACGTCTATTGGAGCAATCAAAATAAAATCAGAGTTGGAAAAATTGTTAAGCGCTAAAAAGTGCGGCCAGATAGGTGACTACATATTTGAGGCCGGGGCATTTGAGAAAATCAGCGATGACACTATAATCAGAATCGAAAAGTTCTTAAAAGAAAACTCTCACTTGACGGGCTTGACGTTTGAACAAATCGAACAACTTGTAAAAATTGGAAAAGAGAAAACCCGCGCAATTCTGAACTATTTGGTAACCCAAAATAACCTTAGCGAACTGAACGAAAAGTATGATTTAGTAAATCGCCAGCCCGGACCCGAAGGGAAAATTCGTGCAGCTTTTGATGACATTATGAGTATGCTGGGCGAGAACCCATTTGCTCCGCCAAGACTGGCAGATATTGCCTCAAAGGGGAACAATTACCGGCAGGCAATCAGGTATATTTTAGACAACAAGAGCGCCTGCAAATGCGGCTCGGAGTTTCTCTTTTCAAACGATGCCTGGCGTCAGATATTGGATCATGTCAAAGACTGCCTGAAAAACAAAAAAGAATTAAAAGTGACAGACCTTCGCGACAAATTTAACTTCTCCCGGAAGTATTCTATTCCGATTTTGGAAGAAACTGACAGGCTAAAAATTACGCGCCGGCAGGGAGACATTCGTGTCAAAGGCGAAAACTTTGAAAAATAAAGTTCTCTTATATAACGCAAAAATTTACACCCAGTTTGATAATCAAGTAGTCAATTCAATGGCGCTGGACAAAAGACTCATAGTAGCCATCGGAGATAACCTTCAGCAAGACCCACGATTCAGAAACTTTTCTAAAATCAATCTGAAGAAAAAAACAATAGTGCCGGGGTTTGTCGATGCCCACACTCATTTTCACTATTTTGCTCAGTCATTTTGCAAAGTTTCTCTTGATGGTCTGGACTCACTTGAGAAGTGCCTCAGCAAAATTAAAACTTTTGTATCTACTCTTAGGAAAAACGAATGGGTCGTAGGCGAGGGATACTCGGTCGACTTTTTCAAAAAAAGAATTGAGCCGAACAAGTTCCTGCTGGACAAAGTCAGCGGCGGACGACCTGCCATAATGTTTTCCAAAGACCAGCATTCGGCCTGGGTCAACAGCAAAGCTCTTCAGTTAGCAGGAATCAGCTCGAAAACAAAAGATCCCGCAGGTGGCAGAATTGAAAAACTCAGTGATGCAAATCCATCAGGGATTCTCCGCGAAACAGCGGCATATAGTTCTGTCAGCGACCTGCTACCTGAATCCTCGACAAGTCAAATGAACCGCTTTTATCAAAAAGCATTAGACTGGGCTTACCAAAAAGGTGTCACGGGTGTGCATTCGTTCGACGGAAATTCACAGGCTTTTGAATGGTTTCAGCAGATGTCCCAAAAAAAGAAACTTGGCCTGCGCATCAACTACTACTTTCAGGCGAGTGCTCTGCCAACTTTGTTAAAGAATAACATTCGCTATGGGCAGGGAGTTGAATTCTTGAGAATTGCAGGGATCAAGATATTTTCCGATGGCGCCCTGGGAAGTAAGACTGCGCTTTGCTTTGAAAAATATATAAGCAGCAAAAATAATTACGGCATCGAGGTTCGGTCCACAAAACAAATGCTAACTTCAGTCAAGCAAGCCGCAAAGCTCGGCCTTCCGGCTGCTATTCACGCAATCGGTGATAAAGCGGTATCAAATGTTCTGGATGTTTTTGAAAAAGCACCAAATTTAAGAAACGGCGCACGTCATCGCATTGAACATTACCAGCTGGTTCAAAGTAAGGATGTCGAGCGCACAAAAAGACTAAATCTGATCGCCTCAATGCAACCCTCTCACTGTCCGTCAGACATAAAAATGATTCGCAAATGGTGGGGCAAACGCGGCGCCAACGCTTTCATTTTCCGCACGCTTATTGACAAAGGCATAGATCTCGCTTTCGGCTCCGATGTTCCGATAGAACCGCTTGACCCAATAGCCGGAATTGCCGCCGCGGTAAGGCGTGCCTTGCCCAAAAGCCGCGATATATTCTATCCCAA
>JADFPZ010000237.1 GCA_022562075.1 Candidatus Zixiibacteriota bacterium
ATGGACAAAGCTACCCGGACGTTGCTTCTGGTCACGCTCGACGATGCCGCCGAGGCCGACCACTTGTTCAGTGTTCTGATGGGCAGCGAGATTGCACCGCGGTATAAGTTCATCCAGGAAAACGCTCAGTACGTCAGAAATTTGGACGTTTAGCTTGTAGGTCAGGAGCCTTGTGCTCCTGATTATTTCGTGGGCGGCCGCCTACGGCGTGTCCCCATCTGCCCCTTATACATTGAATCTAACACTTTCTGCACGTAATACCGACTGGATTCCACGTCAAGCGTGGAATGACGGACAAGATGGATTCCAGTCTACACTGGAATGACAGAAATAGAGAATTGTAGGCCAGGGTTCCATGTGGACCTCACCTTCATGAAACTATTTCATTCCTGGTGCGTACTCATCAATGATAAGTGAAAAAGTTTATAACGAAATTATTGATTATTGTCTCATCTCTCACGCTTGTTCTCTATGTCGCTGCTCATATTTTTGTGCCTGGAATTATAGATAAGAAATATAATTCTATTTATTCCAGCCCTCCATATAACGTTGCATCACAGGCAGCCACGAAACTTCACGAGGAACTGCTTATAGCGGACTTGCACTCTGATGCCTTAATATGGGGCCGGGATCTCCTAAAGAACAATAACAGAGGGCACGTGGACATTCCGCGCCTGTCAGAAGGCAATATCGCTTTGCAGGTTTTTTCTGTGCCCACTAAAGTACCAAAGAAGAAAAGTCAATGGGGCACAGACCCCGACCAGCTTAATTTGATAACTCTATCGGCTATAACGATGGCCTGGCCAATATCCAGTTGGTTCAACTTAAGCAGCAGGGTTACTCATTTGGGTGGTTATCTAAACGAAGTAGAGGAAGATTCTGATGGTAGGTTTAGAGTCATCAAAACTTCTTTGGTACTTAAAGAACTTTTTAATGAGCGTGAAAAAAAGAAAGAACTTACGAGTGGCATTCTTTCGATTGAAGGATTACATGCTCTGGACGGAGAAATAGATAACATAGATAACTTTTATGAAACTGGTTACCGGATGATGGGATTGGTGCATCATTTCGATAACATGATAGGCGGGTCATCATACGGTCTCAAAAAAGGCGGCCTGACAAAATTCGGAAGGCGAGTAGTAAATCGAATGGATGAACTGGGAATAATCATTGATCTGGCACATGCCTCAGAGCAGCTCATTGAAGACGTATTGGAAGTTACCAGTCGACCGGTAGTAGTATCACACACGGGAGTTAAAGGTACTTGTAAAAGAACTCGAAATCTTGGTGATGACCAAGTTAGAGCTATAGCTGAAAAGGGAGGCGTGATTGGTATAGGTTTCTGGAGAGGTGCGGTATGCGGAACACAACCTACCGACATTGCACGAGCAATCAGATATACTGTTGAACTTGTGGGAATTGAACATGTTGCACTGGGATCAGATTTCGATGGTGATGCTATGCCCTTTGACGCTACCGGAATGGTTCAAATAACAGAGGCTCTATTAAACGAAGGTTTTTCAGAAACCGAAATAAAGAAAATTATGGGGGAAAACTTAATCGGATTCCTCTTGGAAAATCTTCCTGAAAAGTAGCTGGGGTCGCCCATTCGCTCGACTACGCTCGGGACAAGTCAGGACAGTCCATTTAGGGTGGGTTCCTTTTTGTTAAAGTAACATGCTTCGACTCCCTCGACTCCCACGGGACTTCGTACGCTTCGGGACTTTGTCCGCTCAGCATGACGAAAATATGCTTACAAGAATGACATCATGTCACCCTTCGACCCTTTCCGCCGAGGCGGACTCAGGACAGGTGCAGGCTCAGGATGACTGCTAGCCGCAGTGTGACCCTTTTACCTTGACTTGAAAAAACCACTTTCATATTATCCCACTCGTTAACCGGATTTCTTGAACCCAGAGGCAAAAAAACTGAACGGAAAGTTATACCTAAGTCGATGTCCATCAAAAGAGCCTTTGCAGGTATTGATATTGGCGGCACCTCTGTCAAATTCGGTCTGTTCTCGCCCGACGGCACCATAATCTACAAAGAGCAAAAACCAACTCTGGCCGAAAAAGGGGCGGTGCCTTTGATGCATCTGGTCAGTAATATCGCCGAACAGCTGATGTATCACGCCGCCGAAGATGAGCTCGAAGTTCGCTGGCTGGGAGTAGGCACACCGGGAGCAGTCGATTTCAAAACCGGCCGGGTGATAGGCGCTACTCCAAATATAGCGGGATGGCAGGGCACAGATATCGGCAGCACTCTCAAAGAACGGCTGAACATGCCGGTCTGGGTTGATAACGATGTCAACACTGTCGCACTGGCTGAACTTCGCTACGGCGCCGCCAGCGGGGCACAATCGGCAGTTTGTGTGACTATCGGAACGGGCATAGGCGGGGCGGTAATAATTGATGGTCAGCTTCAGCGGGGGCACTCATATTCGGGCGGCGAAATCGGGCATATGACGATCAATTTTGAGGGCCCGGACTGCAAGTGCGGCCGCAAAGGGTGTCTGGAGGCATATTGTTCTTCACTGGCGATAATAAATCGAACTAAAAAGAGGCTGGAGCAAAATTCGTCAAACGTATTCGATGAAATCACCGGCGGGCAGATTGACAATTTGACTATCAAGCAGCTCTTTACGGCAGCCAAAAAAGGTGATAAGATTGCAGGTGAGGTTTTAGCCGAGACAGCCCTATACTTAGGAATTGGCTTAGCGAATCTGGTAAATCTGCTGAACCCGGAGATTATTATTATTGGCGGCGGGATTGCCGACGGCGGACCGGAGTTTTTGTCAAAGCTGTCTGCAGCCGTTAAGGAACAAGCCTTTGATTCGGCCGTAAAAGAATTGAAGATAGTGAAAGCGGCTCTTGGTAACGATGCCGGCTTTATTGGCGCCGGTCTTCTGGGAGAGAATCAACACTAATGGATAGGAATAAAAGATGTTTTCATATTTAAAAGGCCGTCCGGTCACATATGCCATTTCCAGCATTTACGGATTTATGTTTGCGCTCTTTTTCGTGCTTTACGGAGGAGTAAAAGTCATCCTTTCTTTTCTCGACCACACCTATGACGCCATGACAGATCCCATAATTTTTACAATCTTAGGGCTTTTGCTGATGTCATTTGCTATTGCCTATCGTGATCTCAAAAACTGGGGTTGGTACGGACTTATTGGGGTCAATTCCATCGTAATACTGCTCGGATTGATCAGCATCAGCAAGGCCGGAAATATCGCCGTAGTCCTCTTTTCTGCCGGAGCTCTTTACGGCCTCTTGGCACCTAGTACCAGAGAATGCCTGTCAGGCGGCTCATGATTTAGTTTGACTAAGCCTAAAAACCGATTTAATTGCCCTTTCAAATTGAAAATTGGCGCCCTAGCTCAGTTGGTAGAGCAACGGACTGAAAATCCGTGTGTCCGCAGTTCAATTCTGCGGGGCGCCATTTCTACTTAATTACCGTTCAATGTCGTATTGCCTGAACTCTTGCTTATATATACCTTAGTGAC
>JADFPZ010000238.1 GCA_022562075.1 Candidatus Zixiibacteriota bacterium
CTTCGGACAAGCTGCTATCAGCTTCTACTTTACCGGCGTCGCCACTTCTTAGCTTCTGGACGATCAACTTTCGGATCAAATACAGCTGTTTGTAATTCCGGTGGCAGAATTTGCACATCATAATATGGAGCTTTAATCCTACGCGCTTTTTGAGTGGCAGGGTTTCGTCCATCGAAAAAGACACAAGTTCTGCCACTTCTTTACAATTCGGCATAATATAATTCATCATTTTGTTAACGGTTTTCATCAATTCTCACTTTTTCCGTCACTTTTCATTTGGCGCTGCCTTGGCCCAGTTTTTCTCCAGACAATGCCGAAGCTGTTTTCGTGCACGGTATAACATAACTCGTAGATTAGTATGACTAATTGCCAAAACGTTACAGATATTTTTTGAGTCCATTTCTTCCAATTCTCTTAAGACATATACCATTGAGAGTCTTATATCCAGCACCTCAATACAGCCATTGAGATGAAGCCAAAATTCTTTTTGTTCCACTGGATCGGTTGAGTCAATCATCCATTCAGCAGGGCGGCGATTTGGAATCCAGGTTCCCACAGTTGGTCCTGTTTGAGTAAAGTCTTCGTCCGAGTTATCTGAAATAATATCGGCCTCGTCAAAACTAATCTCCCGCTTTGACTTTCTAAAAAAGTCCATGATCTTGTTATTCAAAATACCGATCAGCCAGGTCTGTTCGGTTGATTGACCTGCAAAACTGCTTTGTGCTTTCAGTCCGGCCAGTAGTGTTTCCGAAACGAGATCCTCTGCAGTATCTGTATCTTTAACATACCGAAACGAGTACCTAAAAAGTACTTCGCCGTATAATTCGAGCCAGCGCTCTGCATTAAGTATCATTTTCTCTGGTTTCGAATTCGATTCGGTCATACCTGAACCCATCGCATTAAATATTCATATCCACAATACACAATTAAATTCCATACTAACAGGTTTATTCCGGTTTAATGGGAAACGGCGCCAGACTATCCGGTATGTTCATTCGTTTTACCAACTTGTCATCCCAAAACTTTTCATAGGCAATAATCTTTTCGCGAGTCAATTCGAATTCGGGTGGCCGTCGCCTGATATTGACTTTTTTGGGCTCCAGAATTCTGACATTGGGTAAGAAAGAAGCCGCATAAGCGTGCGGAGCAAAGCGGTCGTGAGCCATCATCCGTTTAATCTTGGGACCAATCGGCAAGCGGGCAACAACGTAATCATTCAAACCGTAGCCATCGATTATAGCCACATTCGGAAAAACCCAACCGGCCATACCAACAGTGGCAAAATATGCAACCGGGAACGGCCCGGCTTCGGAAGGCAACTCAAATGACCGTTCTGGAAACAGTTCCAATTGACCTTGAAGAAAAAATTTGTGTTCCTGCCATCGCACACATACCAGATGGTCTAGCAGCCAGCTCTGAAGATGCTCGTTTAGCCTGGCCAGGGGTTTCAAAAAAAACGGCAGCTTGTTACTGACTTTTATTTTCACCGTATCAGCAACTTTGAGTTCGGTAATTTTTTTCTCTTCAAAATGATGAACCCATGGAATGGGAATCGAAAGAGCAATTAGTAGCGCCAGACTGATGATCGTGCGTCCGGGAGAAAAATTAAGCAGACTCATAAAATATACAAATGATAACATCAACAGAGGCGGCAGATGACTATAGACGCGCCACTCAAAATGATCACCGCCTATTACGAAAGTATAATATGAAAGATGCAAAACCACAGTCATCACTGCTACTATGGTGCAAAGTCTTCTATCCGGCGGAGTTTGAAAAACGGAAATGAATCTTTCTGCAATTCTCAGATCTGTCTTTTTTGATTTTATAAAGCTAACTGTCATTTTACAGGCAACTATAAGCAGCACGCTAACCCACAGCCAGATGCCGTACTCTAACAAGAATGAAAGCAAATATCGGATGCCGGATTCCGGCCAGGCTGCGATATGTTTGGCGTAGTAAGTGTTGGGAAGCCATTCGCCATAGTATGATTTTCTCCAGATAAAATGAATTAGAGGAACAAGCATGGGCAGTACCGAAACAAACCAGCTCAATTTTAGCTGACGCTTTTTGAATTCATTCGAAAGAGAAATAAGCAGCAGCACCAGAGTGCCCAGCAATATCAGCATACCATCGGGGCGAGCCAGATATACCAAAGAAGCAGTAGTTGTAATGGCGACCCGCCACCATGTGCCTTTTTTAACAATCGTGATGACGGCCAGTATCCAGGCCAAAAAACAACAGTTAAACAGAGCTGTCTCAAGACCCGAACTTGACCAGGTCAGAAAAGTCACGTTTGAAATCAAGCCAAGCAGTATCAAGCTAACGATGTACAGTCGAATGTTCTGAAGCTGCATAGTGAGCTGCATTCGCATTGCTCCGATTGTAGTTAGTACCACTGTTGCAGAGGCAAATATCAAAGACAGTAGATTGGCTGACTCAGGCGGCTCTGTTCCAAACAGTCGCCAGACTGCCTCGAGAATCAGTAAGTGAAGAAAACTGGTGTAACCTTCGACCGCTCGAAACGGCTCAACGTTCCAGACATAGCCGTGACCCAAAACAGCGTTGCTGACATACCTGAAAGCAATAAAAGCATCGTCGGTCAAAAACCAAAACTCCCGCCAGCCAAAATATAGTCCGACCAGAGCTACCAGAGTTATCAAGGCAGCGATAGAACGTTTACCTGAATTTAACGTCAGTAATTTATTTATCATTATAATTATGCCACTATAGCAAATAATCACTTATCGTGCAATTTGAAATTTGATCGTGATATTTCGCGTTTTATTCCTAATGCTTGTTGATATAGACGCTTACGTAAGATATAATGCTTATGCAAAAAGGGGTTTTTGAAATTAAAGAGAAAATGTAAAGTTGAAACTGATGGTATTTTTTTTCTCGGTTATGATGGTAATGGTATTAATCTGGTTCGCCATGCTAATTACATTGTTCAAAAGATTAAAATCCAAGCATCCAGAAAAATACGTTGAGATGAGTGAGCCGAGCTTATTCTGGAACAATTCCATGAAAACAAATTGGTACACTCTCAAGTTTTTATTTGGGCGGGAACACAAGGGTCTCAACGACAACTTTTTATCTTCGCTAAGTGATTCAATGCTGGTTTTTTCAGCAATTTACATCTTGTTGTTCTTTGGTTTGTTTCTAAATGCATTTTTTCAATTTTCCGTTTGATGCAAGACCCTAACGAGGCTGCTGCGACTGAGCTTAGGCTGTAAATGATAGGAGAAGAAAGATGAAGTTTGGTCTGCTGTACGAGACGCAACGGCCCTATCAGGGCACGGATATCGACTGGAACGCCCTCTACAAGGAGACCCTGGAGCAATGCGCGCTGGCGGATCAGGTGGGCTTCGACAACCTCTGGTTTGTCGAGCACCACTTCCTGACCGGGTTTTCCGGCTCTCCCTGTCCGGAGGTCCTGTTCGGCGCGCTGAGCCAGATCACCAAGCAAATCCGCATCGGTACTGCGGTGATCGTGCTGC
>JADFPZ010000239.1 GCA_022562075.1 Candidatus Zixiibacteriota bacterium
TGATTTTCTTTTACCTGTCTAATATTTACATATGCGGTTAACATCGTTTCTTCTAAACCTGAGTTGACCAAATCAGCTTCATCAGCGCCATGGGCAAGGGATTTTATTTCGTCCTCGGAAAAAGTCTTACCAGATACTCTTTCCATCGCTTTTAATAATTGCAATTGCGATTTTTCCTCGAAACGTTTTTCCATGCGGCCAAACCTGACATGCGACAAATTTTTAAGCCATTCAAAATAAGAAACGGTTACACCGCCAGCGTTCAAATAAGCGTCGGGAATGATCATTCTGGCTCTCTCTTTTAAAATGTCATGACCCTCACTAGTAATCGGTCCGTTCGCGGCTTCTGCAATTATTTTCGCCTTAATCTTCGATGCATTTTCTTCTGTAATTTGATTTTCCAGTGCGGCCGGAACCAGGATATCGCAATCCATTTCTAACACTTTAACCGAAGGGGTAATATTTTTTGCGCCGGGAAAATCCAGGATCGATCCGGTTTCTTTTCGATGTTTAAACACACTTTCGACGTCCAATCCATCAGAATTAAAAATTGCTCCTTCATATTCTGCAATTCCAATGATGGTTGCGCCACCCTCTTGCAGGAATTTAGCAACATGGTAACCGACATTTCCTAAACCCTGTACGATGACTCGTTTATCACCTAGTCCAGGTTTAAGCCCTAAAAAATTCATATCTTCCACATGATCGCAAGATTCTCGGATGCCAAAATAGGCTCCTCGTCCTGTAGCTTCAATTCGGCCTTTTACACCTCCCTGAGCAAGCGGTTTGCCAGTAACGCAGGCAAGAGCATCTAGACTGCCAGATGTTAAAGCGGCATAGGTATCGGCAATCCAGGCCATCTCTTTCGGTCCTGTGCCATAATCAGGTGCAGGCACATCAATGCCGGCGCCGATAAAATTTTTACGGACTAGCTCATAGGTGTATCTTCTAGTGATGCGTTCAATCTCACTTTCTGAAAAAAACCTGCGATCGATCTTAATGCCGCCTTTAGCACCGCCAAACGGCACATCTACGATTGCGCATTTATAGGTCATGAGCGCAGCAAGCGCCTTAACTTCATCTTCATTTACTTCTATAACATAAGGGATTCCATTCTCATCAAAGTAAGTTATCATGCTTCTAAGAAATGCTATATCTCCTTGTCCTAGTGCTACACCTTCAGAGAAGATAGTTCCTTCTTTTTCAGAAAAAGTTCCGCTTCCATCATTTAGATGAACTAAATCATCTTTTCTAATAGCTCTCACATCATCCCATATTGTTCTACAGACTAATTCTCTTTTATCAGGACCTGACGATTTTCGCGATGCTTTGGTTTCTATTCATCCCGGCGCCGGCGGCACAGAATCACAGGACTGGGCCAGTATGCTTTTTCGGATGTACAACCGCTGGTGCGAACGTAAAGGCTTTACGGTAGACCTGCTTGATTACCAGCCGGGAGAAGAAGCCGGTCTAAAATCGGCAACTATCAAAGTTAAAGGTGAGTTTAGCTTCGGGCTGTTAAAAACCGAGTCAGGAGTGCACCGTCTGGTACGGATCTCCCCGTTTGATGCCAACTCGCGCCGACACACTTCCTTTGCCTCGGTCCATGTCTATCCGGTGGTCGAAGACAATGTCGAAATTGAGATTAGAGATGAAGACCTGCGCATTGATACCTACCGGGCTTCAGGAGCCGGCGGCCAGCATGTTAACAAGACTTCATCGGCCATAAGACTTACCCACGCACCAAGCGGGATTGTAGTAACCTGTCAATCGGAGCGGAGCCAGCACAAAAATAAGGAAGCCGCTATGACAGTTCTCAAATCGAGACTTTACCAGCTTGAGCTTGAAAAGCAAGCCAAAAAAATGGAAAAATTTTCGAAGAACAAAAAGAAAATAGAATGGGGCTCTCAAATTCGCTCTTATGTTTTTCATCCCTATAGCATGGTCAAAGACCACCGGACTCTGGTCGAAGTCGGTAACACTCAGGCCGTCATGGACGGCGACATCGACCAGTTTATTGATGCCTACCTCTCAGACCCGGATTTGAAAGATTAGCCTCTGATATGACCGAGCTAACTAATATATCTGCCCCTATGAAGGCAATTTATGAAAAAGCCAAATCCAGAAAAAAACGGGTGGTCTTCCCCGAAGGCTCCGAGCCCCGGACTATCAGAGCAATTGCGGCAATTCTCGAAAATCAAATGGCCGAAGTGACAGTCTTAGGTGACAGAAATGAAATCAACAAGCTTGCTTGTGAACTTTCTGTAGACTTAAGCAAGGCGCTGTTGATTGACCCTGCAGCGAGCGATCTTTTTGACAATTTTGTCGCAGACTTTGTTAAAATTCGCGAGAGCAAGATAATCTCCAAAGAAAAAGCGATTCAGACACTAACCAATCCGCTTTATTTTGGGGCTATGTTAGTAAGAGCCGGCCAGGCTGATGCAATGGTAGCCGGGGCAGTCAATACCACCGCTGATGTAATCAGGTCCGCCATTCGGGTTTTAGGCCTCAAAAAAACTGTCAAGACAATTTCCAGCAGCTTTCTTATGATTATCCCTGAATATATGGGACAAAAAGACAAAGTCTTCCTTTTTGCCGATTGTGGAGTTCTGCCCAACCCTGACCCTGAAGAACTGGCCTCGATCGCAGCAACAACAGCAGAAACTCTGAAACTACTTTTTGGAATTGAGCCAAATATTGCCCTACTCTCTTTTTCGACAAAAGGCTCTGCCAGACATGCTGACATAAAAAAAGTAACTGAGACTTTGAAGATATTAAACAGAGATTTTCCGAACCTCAAAGTGGATGGCGAGCTGCAGCTTGATGCGGCCATCGTGCCCGCTGTACAAAAGCAAAAAGCGCCGGATTCAATTGTTGCGGGAGAGGCCAATATCCTTATATTTCCTAGCCTGGATGCAGGCAACATTGGCTATAAGCTGACTCAGCGTCTTGCTCAGGCCAAAGCAATTGGTCCGATTTTACAGGGGCTGACAAAACCAGTCAACGATTTGTCGCGCGGCTGTTCGACTGAAGATATAATAGATGCCGCGGCCATTGCCTGCGTTATGGCAGAATGAAAAACAAAAAGGAGCCAAGAGCCTAAAGATGAGCAGAAACATTTTTGAAGAAACTTCCCCGTCAGAAAAACAAGCCGAAGACTTAAAGTCCAGTTGCGGACTCGACTTTCACAATTTCACTAACCTAAACAGACAGTTCTGGAATTTGCCTGTCGAAGCGCTTTACGAAGAAAGTATTTTCCGGGGCGAAAGCAGCCTCTCACGTATGGGACCTCTGGTAGTCAATACCGGCACTCACACCGCGCGGGCAGCCAAAGACAAATTTATTGTAAAAAATCCGGAAAGTGAAAAGCATGTCTGGTGGGATAACAATCAGTCACTGGACCCCGACAAATTTAAGCAGATTCAAAAGAAAATGCAGGAATTTGTGAAGGGGCGTGACCTCTTTGTGCAGGATTGCTACGCCGGCGC
>JADFPZ010000240.1:0-2275 GCA_022562075.1 Candidatus Zixiibacteriota bacterium
TTTCTAATAACTATAATTTCAGCCAATGCTTTTCTTGATGAAAGAAGATATTATATTATTACTCAGATATTTAATTTTAGTGCAAACTTTACAGAAGTTCAAACACCTGGAAAATATCTAACAGGTGGAGATGGAACAATAAAAATAAATATTTCTTTAGTTGAATCTGAACTAAACTCAACAATAGATGCTAGACAGAGAAACAGAACTGATATTGAAATATGGAACTTAATCAACAATGGAACTTATTTAGTATCTTACAGAAACAGAACAGACACAGAAATCTTAGCTTTAGATATTGACTCTAATCTTTCTCAGGCAAACATTTTAGAATTTGCCAGAGATTTTGAGACTCTTAATGGTCGCCTCAAAAAGCAGCAGTCCTCCGGTTATCGTCTGCTGTTATTGATTCACAACTGGAGCATGCTGCGGGATCGACTGAACAACCCTAAATTCAGAACTTTTGTCGTTGAGTACACTACTTTGCTGCTGGATAATCTGAAAGCTCCTAATTTCACAGACCTGCTTTTGCCTGAGCTGACAAATCTGATGGACGTTGTTCGATGTTTAGCCGAAGTAGCAGTGAACGCCGAAAGAGTTACTGAGTTGCTATCGAGAACAACCTTAATTGCCAGAGAAGCGGCCGTAAAGTCTTTTTACGCTGGCGATATAAAATGTGGACTCGAATTTCTGGCAGAAGGACTTGATACTCCTTTATCCGAGCTCAAAAAATTACCCGATGACAGCCTGTATAGCGAAATCGAACTGCTGCGACTTGCCCACGCTGAATTGTCACAATCCTCAGAGGCGCTTTGTCGGATACTTGGAGAAATTCTTTCAGAGTGGCAAGCGTCGTTGCTGGAGTTGTCGGTTAACTCGACCTATTGTCTGTTTGTTGAACTGGATTCCGGCTCTGAGCTTGGCCTTGGACGGTTGCTTAAACTCTTTGGCAGCATCAAAGTCCGCACACAGAATATCAAAAACGATGAAGTGACATTTGAGAATCAGCTGGTTTCATTCGATGACCCGTTTACCGGCACAATCTACGATTCTTTGAAGGCTGTCAGGGCTGTAACAGACAAGTTAAGTCCGGGCAATTCAGGTAAGAGCTATTATGAAGGCCGCTATCGTGTCAAAAATTGCTATAAGGAACTGTTCGCAGGCGATTCTATCGGGCTGGCCTCCGGCTTGATAGCTTACACGCAGCTATTGGAGCCGCTTCTTTTGCGCTACGAACGATTTATAACTGCTGAGGCGGCTTTCACGGGCGGGCTTGACGAGAACGGACGGCTTTTGCCGGTCAACGAAAGAACACTGCCGCAAAAAATCGAACGCGCCTTTTTCAGCCACATCAAATATCTGGTATTGCCGGAAACTAATCTTCGAGCCGCTAAAGAGTTTGTCGCAAGTCTGCAAAAAAAATACCCGCGCAGGAAAATTCATTTGATCGGCATAGAGTCGTTGTCTGATACAATTGAAAATCACAATATCGTCCGTCCGGAAAAAGTCTGCCTGGGTCCTTTTATTGCCCGACGTGTTTACAAATACTCCCGCGCCACCAAAGTGCAGGTGCCGCTGTTAGTTTCACTTTTTCTGCTGCTCGCATTTATACTTATAGAACAATTTGTCCCGCCCTGTCAGAAGCCTTGGGGGGATTGCAATCCGCAATACTTAAATATCATAGATTCTGGATTTGAAGTTCTAAACGCCGATTCGGTCAAGATTTGGGAGACCAAGTATGAATGCGCGATTATCGACTCAAATTCGGCTTGGGTTATAGGTAATATAGATGAAGACAGTTTGAACGAAGTGTCTTTCTCTCCAGGATTTCCGAGGTCAATGCCTTGTTCACTCATCGGTGTATTGTTCGTCTACGACGACGACGGCTCGCTCCTGTTTCGACGCGAATGCGCTATCTTGAACCAATATCCAGGTGATTCAACTATTCAGAACTTCTACCGCATTAATTATATTGTCATCGTCAAGGACCATAACGAATCTTATGTCATGACCTCAATGCCGCTCGACTATCCTTCCAGAACACAAATCAGGCTGTGGAGCTCTACAGGTGATTCCCTAGGATGGTATATTAACGCCGGTTCCATAATAGCGGATGCCAAACACTTTTCAAGTGCTTGGGATAATAAACTCATATTCTTGGGAATCAATAATCGAATGGGGGCGGTATGCCTCCTCGTGTTACCCATTAATAGCTTCCATGGCGTTTCACCCCCGTATGACAGCCCTGACTACGACCTGAGCTCAGTCGAACGAG
>JADFPZ010000240.1:2285-3420 GCA_022562075.1 Candidatus Zixiibacteriota bacterium
TCAATTACATTACGTTATTTTTCCAAAAAGTCCACTTGCAGATGCAATTGGATACCTATACAATACTACCGGAGGAATTTTTGTAAGAACTGATGGCTTACTGGAAGTCTATGTCGCAGAGTCATATAACCTTTACGGCTACAGTTACATTGATTATTTTCTGGACAGTAATTTTCGAGTGACAGATGTGAAGGGGGAAGACAGATTCGTTGAATTCTGGCAATCGTTAGCCAAAGAAAACAAACTTCCTCCTTTGGAAGGCTGGATAGGGTACGAGGGGAAACTTTTTAACAATGTCATGTATTGGACCGATTCCGGCTGGGTGACCGAAGGGCAGTTTCGAGACGCCGGTCTGTAAAAAAACTCCACTTTTTTCACCTCGATTTTCTACAAATAACAGTTTTTGGGGCTATTCATTAAATAAAGAGAGTAACCAAACTCAATTCAATCGAAGGAACAAGAACATTCCTAACCTGGAGGTAAAAGAATGAAAACTTTACAACGAAGAGGAGACATTTGTAATGCAAACTAATCATGTTATAACGAAATGTCGGAACATTAGTCTACTGGCTGCGGCGTTGCTTTTAACCAGTTATGTCATACTGAAAGCAGCCCCGTACCCAAATCAGATTATCGATACAATCAGTGTGGGAAGCCAGGCAAATCCCTCGGGACTCGCTCTTACTTCAGATGACAATAGATTGTTCGTGTCGCACTGGCTTGATGATTTCGATTCGCCGATTACCGAGCATGATATAATCAACGATTCTCTCATCCAAACGATTACATTCGGAGGTTTCCATACACATGGTGGTGTGGTTCTTACACCGGACGACCGCTACCTGTTCACTACCAATTATTACCCAGCTACTGTATCACGAATTGATTTGCAGAATAGTAACGCGCGAATTGATCTGCCCGCTGGTTCCAGTTGGCCTTGGGGCTTGTCAATTACACCGGATGGCTCAAAGATTGTCGTAAAGGTTGGCTTGGATGGTCAAAATGTCGACATGAACAACGACCTGATAACGATTATTGATGTGGCGACCTTCACTACTATTGGGACAATTATATTGAATGATGAGCCGTCCATTAGTAATATAGGCTTTTCGTCTGATGGAACCCGGGCATACGT
>JADFPZ010000241.1 GCA_022562075.1 Candidatus Zixiibacteriota bacterium
CGAGTTTTGTTTTTCAACACCGCGCATCATCATACACAGATGCTGTGCCTCTATTACTACAGCCACACCGGAGGCATCGGTAAATTTCTGAATCGTTTCAGCAATTTCCTTTGTCAGCCTTTCTTGTATCTGAAGACGGCGGGCGAATACGTCAACAATCCGTGCAATTTTTGACAAGCCCAGCACTTTGCCGTTAGGAATATAAGCCGCATGACATTTGCCAATAAAAGGCATCATATGATGCTCGCAGAGGGAATACATCTCTATATTTTTGACCAGTACGATTTCGCTGGTGTCCGAGGGAAAGACCGCGTTATTGACAATCTTTTCGATATCTTCAGAGTAACCCTTGGTCATAAATTTCATGGCTTTAGCAGCCCTTTTGGGAGTTTGGTCAAGACCGGGACGTGTTATATCCTCGCCGATCTCTTCGATAATTTTTCTGTACAGATCTTCCATTATATATCTCCGCTATTTCATTCAAGTATCTATCAGGCTGCTAAATATGAACAATAGAACAGTTATTTCAACTGATTTCTTGCTTTCGGAGAAATTGCTTGATATTTGAACCGAATCGCTAAATTTTGATGAGCAACAGTCCTGAATAGTTATGATAGAACTTCAAGAAGTAACCAAATCATACGGTAATAGCCACACCGAGGCAGTCAAAGATATTTCATTGAATGTAGCCGAAGGAGAGCTGCTGGCGCTGCTGGGAGAATCCGGCTGCGGCAAAACGACTACCCTGAAAATGATAAACCGCCTGATTGAGCCGAGCAGCGGCAAAATATTGGTAAAAGGTAAAGATATAACGTCGCTTGATGCGGTAACTCTGAGGCGGCAGATTGGCTATGTTTTTCAGGGGATTGGTCTTTTCCCGCACATGACAATTGCAGAGAATATTTCTATCGTGCCGCAGCTGCTGAATTGGGAGAAAGATAAAATAAGAGAGAGAACCGACGAACTTCTGGCATTAGTCGGACTGGAAGCTTCCGAATACAGAAACAGAAAACCAGCTGAACTTTCCGGCGGACAAAAGCAACGTGTCGGCGTGGCCCGGGCACTGGCTGCCGGTTCAAAAATTATGCTGATGGACGAACCGTTCGGTGCGCTTGACCCGATAACCCGAAATGAACTTCAGCAGGAATTCAGCAAGCTCCGCAAAGAGCTTAAGCTGACAGTTGTTTTGGTCACGCATGACATTATGGAGGCACTGCTTTTGGCAGACAGGATAGCGGTCATGCAAAAGGGGCGGCTTGTAGCTGTCGGCACACCGCATGAAATGATGTCGATGAAAGACGACCCCTATGTCAACAGCCTGATGCAGACACCGCGCTCACAGTTTGAAAAACTCGATCAGTTGTTAGACAGAAAAGATGCCGGCCATGAGTGAAAATCTCATGCGGCAGTTGCAGCTCTTGCCGGATTATCTGGGCAGCCATCTGCTTATTACCATATCTGCCCTTTCTCTGGGTATTATCGTCTGTCTGCCTACTGCCATTGCAGTCACACGGATAAAAAAACTGCGCTGGCCGGTACTATCGTTTGCAAGTGTCATGCAGACAATTCCCGGTATCGCGCTATTGGCTCTGATGGTGCCGCTTTTGGGGCAGATTGGTTTTGTTCCGGCTTTAGTGGCGCTTTTTCTATACAGTATGCTGCCGATACTGCGCAACACAGTCACAGGAATTTCCGAAGTTGACCCTTCGTTAATCGAGGCTGCCCGCGGTCTGGGTATGACCTCAAATCAGATGCTCTGGAAAGTTGAACTTCCGGTAGCCCTGCCGATAATTATTGCGGGGATAAGAACCTCGACTGTCTGGGTGGTAGGCACGGCCACTCTGTCCACTGCTGTCGGAGCAAAAAGTTTAGGCAACTATATTTTCAGCGGCCTGCATATTCAAAATCATACCTCGGTACTGGTAGGCTGCATTGCCGCTGCTCTGCTGGCCATGATTCTTGACGGTTTGATTCGACTCAGCGAAATTGCAGTCACTCAAAGAAACGCTTTTAAAGGCGGCCTGGCCGCACTAGGTCTGATTATCGTACTTTTTGGCGGTCTGTCATCGTACGCTTTCAAATTCAATTCCGCCGAATCCAAGCCAATAATTTCTATTGGCGCCAAGACTTTTACCGAGCAATATATTTTGAGTGACCTGATGGCAACTTTGCTCAAAGAAGCCGGTTTCAATATAGACACCCGCTCGAGCATGGGCTCAACTATTTTATTTGATGCCTTAAAAAACGGCGAGGTTGACTGCTACATAGATTACAGCGGCACCATCTGGGCCAACCATATGAAACGTAACGACACTAAATCTTCGGATATCATATTACAGGAGATGACAGACTGGCTGAAAGAAAAACATGGCGTTCTCTGCCTGGGCGCACTCGGTTTTGAAAATACTTATGCTCTGGCAGTCAAAAGGAGTCTGGCCAAGTCGCTGGAACTTGAGTCGATTGCAGATTTGTCAAAACATTCTCCCAATTTGCTTATAGGCAGCGACTACGAATTTTTCTCTCGTCCCGAATGGTTTGCCATACGCGACAACTACAATTTAAATTTTTATGAAACAGTTTCGATGGACCATGCTCTGATGTATGCGGCTATCGACGCCAATAGAATCGATGTGGTCACAGCCTACTCTACCGACGGCCGCATTGCAGCTCACGATTTGGTGATCTTAAGAGATCCCAAGCAAGCTTTGCCACCCTACGACGCGGTCTTGCTTTTGTCCCCGCAAGCTTCCGAAAATAAGAATTTAATTAAAGCCCTGATGCCAATAATAGGGAGTATTAATAACCAGCTTATGCAACAGGCTAATATGATGGTAGATATTGACAAAGCACCTACTGAAAAGGCAGCCAACTACTTAGCAGAAAAAATTATCGAATAAATTTCCAAATCATAATCTCTCTTATATAGTTGACACCGTTTTTTGGTGTGCTATAATAATTCCGGATTAGAAAAATAGTTCTACGGCAAAAACATAGGTGTAATCATGCTGACCGAAGAAAAAAGAAAATTAAATTCAAAAGAATCAGACTTAGATTATAATGCCGGCAAATTATAAAATTCTTCAGGAAAAAGATTACGCCGAATCGTTCGGACCAAAACACGCCTTTGCGCTGGATATTCTGGTAGGTCTCTCAGATAAACCGAAACGAATTCCCTCAAAGTATCTCTATGATGATAACGGCAGCGAACTATTCAGCGAAATTACGTTCGTGCCCGAATATTACCTGACCGACTGCGAAATAGATATTCTTTCCAACCAGGCTGACAAAATTATCGATGCTGTCAAAGATGAACCGTTCAATTTAATAGAACTCGGCGCCGGATTCGGCCGGAAAACAAAAATTCTGCTGGAGAAGTTTTCTGAGGCAAATCTCGATTTTCAGTATGTCCCCATA
>JADFPZ010000035.1 GCA_022562075.1 Candidatus Zixiibacteriota bacterium
GTCACAGGCTGCAATGAAAAACGGCAGCTGTTCGGGGCGGGCAGTGCCGGCTATCTGAATCGAACCGGCGGCGTTGCCGGTCTCTGCCAGTAGCAGCGATTCGGCAAAGAAAGCTCCCATATAGATATTTGTGGCAGGACGTTCGCGCATCATGTAACCGTTTACAGTTGCCGTAAAAGAAAACTGCTCACCGGCTACATAACGTACTATATCTTTGTCGTAGAGTTCCGGCTTGCCTGCCTTTATATAGGCCTGCTCGACAACTTCCTGTCCGGCTGCAAGAACGAGCGGATATCTGACCGGAACATATAAGGGAGTCTCATACTGGGCTGTTATCTGAGCCACCCGGCCAAGTATTGATATTCCGGCTATCGTGTCAATTTCATCAAGCTCAGCTATTCCGGGAATAAACAGTACCGGCCTGCCCATCTCGGTAGCGCGCCCGACTGCTTCTTCAACAGCTTCAATGCCGGGGATTTTGCGCAAGAAAAGCGGCTTGCCCTCTTTGGCCCATTTCGTAAACAACAAAATAGCGAACGAAAAAACGACAACAGCCACCAGCGCATTTATTCTGTCATATCGAAATAAAGATCCCCCTGCCTGGCCAAAGACGTTCTCTGGCAACATTAGCGGCAAAGATAATAATAGTGAAAATAGCTTTGTTGAAGTCCGGGGTATGTGTTTTGTCAAATTTAGATCAAACCTTTATTTGAAAGCCGCTCTAAAATTGTCCCAAAGCTCTCAAAGGTCAAGAGATTTCTTGTTATGCTGCTATTTAAGAGTGCCATTCCTGCGTTTTAACTGGCTGTCAAAAACGGCTTTACATCAGGCTCCTGAAAGGCTTTATTTGCCCTGGCAGACTATTTGGAAAGCGACAATCAGAAAATCAATTGCTATGCATGATATGAATGTTATGAAAAAATTTAGACCGTCATTTGCTTTAATTATTTTTCTGTTAATCTTTGTGACTGCTGCAGAAATTTATCCAAAAGATAAAAGCAGCCTTTCTCTTAAGAGCATCTCTGACTCCTTTCAGAAACTTTCCGACAGTATTGTTCCGGCGGTAGTTCACATCATTTCCACCGGCTGGACAGGACCCACCGCTGAGATGTCCGCTTCGCTTTTGTCCAAGCGCCAGTATACCGGCTCCGGTGTGATTTTAGACGCAAACGGATATATCATTACCAATGCTCACGTTATCGAAGGTGCCCACTCAATTGATGTCATTCTGGCTCCTCCCCGTCATAACGGCTCGAAGTGGAAATCAATCCTGAAACCAAAAGGGGATATTATCAAAGCAGTTTTAGTAGGTCTTGATTCGGAAACAGACCTGGCGGTGCTGAAAATTCCACGAACAGGTTTGTCGTATCTCAAACTGGCGGATTCAGACGACTTACGACAGGGACAGCTGGTCTTTGCTTTTGGATCTCCTTTGGGCTTACAAAACTCGGTTACTATGGGAGTGGTCAGCTCGGTGGCCAGGCAATTGTCAGCCGATGACCCCATGATTTATATTCAGACCGATGCTGCCATTAACCCCGGCAACAGCGGCGGACCGCTGATCAACAGCGACGGCTACGTGGTCGGTATAAACACCATGATATTTACGAAATCGGGCGGCAGTGAGGGTCTTGGTTTTGCCGTGCCGAGCAACATTGTCTCCAATGTCTATCGACAGATAAAAGACCATGGCCGTGTGCGGCGCGGCATAATAGGCGTAAATGCCCAGACAATCAGACCGGAAATCGCCAGAGGCTTAAATCTTGCACAGGACTGGGGAGTACTAATTGGCGACGTTTCGCCTGAGAGTCCGGCAGACAAGGCCGGGCTTCAGATTGGAGATATAATTCTTAGTCTGGACGGTAAACGGATGGAAAACGGCCGGCAGTTTGATGTCAATTTGTATTCGCGGGATATCAACGATACTGTCGTGCTCGAAATTCTCAGAGCCGGTCAGAAGATAGCTGTGACTGTCAATGTAGAAGAGCGCGCCGATGATTACAGCAAATTTATTCAGTTCGTCACCCCCGAAGAAAACCTGATTGAGCAGTTCAGCATTCTGGCCCTCGAGTTAACTGAAGATATTTTGAAAATGCTTCCCAGTGTCCGCCGGGAATCGGGAGTTTTGGTTGCCGCGCGCGCTGAGAGTCAATCATACCGCGGTGATGATTTCAGGGCAGGTGATATTATTCATACTGTTAACCAGACTACCATAGCAGGTCTTTCAAGTCTCAGGCGAGTACTTTCACTTTACGCCCACAATGAACCTGTTATAGTTCAGATAGAAAGAAAAGGCGAAATGATGTATCTGATAATAGAGCTGCGCTAGCGGCCTATTATCGCTCAGATTTTAGCTTTAAGAGTTCAAGCTTTGATAACGTCAGAAAAACTCCGGCCACGTGCAGTGCATGAGCAAACTCTCCATCGCTGATTAGTTTCAGTAAATCTTTAACAGAAACAAATTCAGTTGTGATTCTCTCGCTGGGGTCATTGGCCGGTTCTTGAATTTTTTTGATATCAAAAGCAGCAAAACAATGAACGATATTGTTCTGGGTAGCAGGGTTGGGTTGAAGCTTACCAATGCTGATAAATTTTTCTGAAGTATAGCCGGTTTCCTCAAGCAACTCTCGCTTGATTGACTCTTCATCTGATATATCTTCTGCCTCCGTATAACCTGTCGGCAGACCATAGATAACTTCCTGTACGCCGTGTCTGTATTGACGGGTCACCAGTATTTTATTGTCAGAATTAAAAGCCAGCACTTGCACCCAGGTGGGGAATTCCAAGACAAAATACGGGTCAATGACTATTCCCTCGGCAGTTTCACAGACATCTTTTCGGACTGTCATATACTTATGCTTTAGAATGTATTTTGATTCTTTGATTAGCCAGTTCGTCATTTTGCAGGTTCCTGCCTGTTCCTGAGATTATCAGCGGTCCATGGCCATAAACAGATTGTTTAATGACTCAGACAATAGCGGATGAGCAAAAATGCCATCTCGTATTTTTGTATACCGGACTTTTCCCATCATGGCCATCTGTATGACAGACATTACTTCTCCACCCTCGACACCAAGTATGGCACAGCCGAGAATTTGCTCTGTTTTGGCATCGACAATAACTTTCATGAACCCACGGGTTTCGTCCATCTCTAATGCGCGGGCGACATGGGTCATCGGAATTTTACCGACTCTATAATTCAACCCTTTATTTTTTGCTTCTTTCTCTGAAATGCCAACCCGGCCTAACTGCGGATCAATAAACACCGTATATGGCACCAAGCGGCCATTGGTATTAGCCGAACCATTGTTTAATAAATTGGTGCGCATAATTCTAAAATCATCATAAGAAATATGAGTAAAAGCCGGGCCGCCGTTGACGTCGCCAATAGCATAAACATTCCTGGCGGTTGTCTCAAGTTTTGAGTTTACTTTTATGAATCCTCGCCGGTTGGTTTTGATACCGGCGGCTTGCAGATTTAGTTCATCGGATTCAGGAACGCGGCCCGTTGCAATCAGCAGGTGGCTGCCTGTAAATTTCATGGTTTTGCCGTCTATGTTTGCTTCTACTTTGATTTTATCTTTAGAAGATCTTGATACTTTTTTGACTGACGCTTTAAGCTGAATATTTATGCCTTCGCCCTCTAGTATTTTGGCAACTTCTGTGGCAATATCGCTGTCCTCCCGATCCAAAAGCTGAGCGCCCTGGTGAAGAATAGTTACCTTGCTGCCGAACCTGCGAAACATCTGTCCAAACTCCAGACCAATGTAGCCTCCTCCTACAACTATCAAATGGTTGGGAACTTTATTTAGCTCCATTATAGATGTCGAATCAAGATATTTTACCTGGTCGAGCCCAGCTATATTCGGACTAGAATTTCTGGTGCCGGTATTAATAAAAATCTTTTTAGCCGTCAGAGTTTGCTTACTGCCATCGCTTAGTTCGATTTCAATCATTTTGGAGTCGACAAAGGAAGCTTTTCCGCGAAAAAGTTTGACCTTAGCATTAGCAATTCCCCGTTCGCCGCCGGAACGAAACATATTTACTATATTTCGTTTTCGCTCTCTGACTTTATTTAAGTTCACAGAAACACCTGAGATATTCACGCCGTACTCTTTGGCACGGCTGACAACATGCGCTACCCTGGCACTGGCGACCATTGTTTTGGTCGGTGTACAGCCAACATTAACACAGGTTCCGCCAACTTCAGCTTTTTCTATCAGAGCCATTTTCCAGCCCGCCCGCGCGAATGCCCCGGATAGTGGTCCGCCGGACTGGCCTGAACCAATTACTATGCCGTCAAACTCTTTTGAATTAGCCATGATATCTATGCCTCAATTTTACTGGTTATTGGTTCTTATATTTTTCTAAAACGCCTAAGACGAAATCAATATCGGCCTCGGTGTGGTCGGCGCAAACCTGGAAGCGTATTAACTGGTCGCCTTTGGGCACTACCGGGAAATTTAGGCCGGTAGCGAGTACTCCGTTTTCTCTTAAATACCTGACCAACTCTGCTGTTTTTTGAGTGTCGCGTACCATCAGCGGCACTATCGGATGTTCGCTGGGGATTGTTTCGTAGCCAAGAGTTACCAGACCGTTTTCAAACTTTTTGGTCATTTCTCGAAGATGTCCAAGCAGCTTTTTGCCCTGGTCTGATTGTAAAATTTCTATTGATTTTCGCGCAGCCGATGCCTCGGATGGCGTTATCGGATTGGTATAAATATAAAACGGATTTTTCTCTCTCAGATATTCTGTAATTACTTTGTCAGTAACTATGTAACCGCCGTTGACGGCAAAGGCTTTGCCTAAAGTTGCTATCAATATGTCAACTTTGCCGGCTCCTGTTAGTTCTTCGGTGCCTCTGCCGGTCTCACCCAAAGCGCCGACGCCATGGGAGTCATCGACTACTAATATTACGTCTTTTGCGAAACTGTCGTTATGCTTTTTGACGATAGCATTGATTTCATCAAGCGGAGCATAGTCACCGCGCATGCTGAATACGCCGTCGGTAACAACGATAAGGTGGTCACACTGCCCGATTGATTCGGTGATACATTTTTCCAGTTCGGCCATATCAAGATGCTTGAAAATCTTTTTTCCTTTAGGGCGGGAAAGTTTCATGGCGTTTATGATACAATTATGATTTAGCTCGTCGCTTATTAATATAGTTTCCGGAGTTGTCAGAGTGGCTATCACTCCCAGAACCGAAGTATAGGCAGAGCTGGTAATCATACAGCCCGAGCGGCCATGGAACTCTGCCAGCGCTTTTTCAAGCTCCAGATGTACGTTATAGGTACCGCTGATAAAACGGACAGCCCCGGGGCCAGTACCAAACTCTTCGGACGCTTTTTCTTCGGCAATTTTTAAATCTTCACTTAGCTGCAGGCCGAGATATGAATTGGAATTCATGCGAATAAACTCTTTGTCACCGTAACCCTCTAAGAAAAATCTTGGACCGCGGCTGCCCCCGGCTTTGGACACGCCAGTTACAACCAGTTCAGCACCTTTGGCTGTTCCGGTAGCTTTAAGTTCGCTCAGTTGTCCACTTAAGAACTTAACAAAGTTTGAAAGAGGCATCTAAATTCCCTTTTATAAATTTTACTGCGACTTATCTGCTCTGGCAATTTTTTCAGATATTTTATCAAGCATATCTTTGGTCATTGATTCAATGCCATACTTATGATTCCAGCCCCACTCTTTTCGGGCACAGGAATCATCAATACTGTCCGGCCACGAATCGGCTATGGCCTGCCTGGCCGGATCTATTTGATATGAAATCTCGAACTCTGGAATATGTTTTTTTATTTCTTCTGAAATTTTAGCCGGTGTAAAATTTGTGGCAGTCAAATTGTAGGCATTGCGGTGTTTTAGATTATCAGGGTCTGCTTCCATCAGTTCAATCATAGCCCTGATAGCATCGGGCATATACATCATATCCAGCGAGCAGTTTTTTTCCAGATAACAGGTGTAGGATTTATGCTTAATTGCTTCAAAGAATATATCAACTGCATAATCGGTGGTGCCGCCGCCCGGCTCTGTTTCATAGGAAATAATTCCGGGGAATCTAAGCCCGCGACTGTCAAGGCCGAATTTCTTGTGATAGTAGTTGCAAATAAGCTCACCGGTAACTTTGGTGACTCCGTACATAGTCAGAGGACGCTGAATAGTCTCCTGCGGAGTATTTTGCTTGGGGGTGGAATTTCCAAAGACACCAATTGAACTGGGGAAAAACAGAGAACAGTGATACTGGCGGGCAGCTTCGAGAATATTGTACAAGCCATTGACATTGACCTGCCAGGCTTGATTTGGTTTTGTCTCGCCTATCGCTGAAAGAACTGCCGCCAGATGAAAAATCGTGTCGGCCTTGTGAATCTGCATCACTCTGGTGATATGGTGCGGGTCGAGACAGTCAAGAAACTCAAAGGGGCCGGAGTCCCGCAGGTCTCTATCGGAGGGCATTCTGATATCGGTAGCAATTACTTTATCTTCGCCGTATTTCTTACGCAGCGCAAAGGTCAGTTCTGACCCGATTTGACCGACTGCACCCGTTACTAAAATCTTTTTCATTACAAATAGCTTTTCCTCTCAGACGGCTTTCTATATAAATACAAGTGCCCTTCAAAGCAACCGAAATGACCGGTTCGACTTTATGCTGAACAATTTTTGACTTGACTCTGTTACTACAAAATGAGAACTATCACTCAAAATATCTTATTAAGATTAAAAGGAACAGACCATGAAAGCTATTTGGAATAATGAGATAATAGCCGAGTCCGATGAAACGATTGTAGTTGAGGATAACCACTACTTCCCGGCGGATTCTGTCAAGAAAGAATTCCTTGAGCCAAGCGACACTCGCAGCAGCTGTTGTTGGAAAGGTGAAGCCAGCTACTGCACCATAAAAGTTGGCAATGAATTAAATAAAGATGCGGCCTGGTTTTATCCTGAGCCTAAAGAGAAAGCCTTAAATATCAAGAACTATGTAGCCTTTTGGAAAGGCATTGAAATTATAGAATAGAATCAATTCGCTTAGTAAGTCAGGCCTTTTGGTCCGTACCAGGTGACTGCTTCGAAAGTAAACCTGCCTGCCTGAACCCCGGGATCCTGCTCGGCCAGACGAATAGCCTCTTCGATTGAATCTACTTTGAAAACGAAAAGTCCGGCCAGCGCACCTTCGCCTTCCTGGCCAGAAAACGGCCCTGCCAAGGCCAGCTTACCTTCATCTGTCAGTTTCTTAATATTTGCAAAGTGTCCTTCTAAGACTTTTTCAATTTCCGGAGTCATTTCGGCAGTCCATTTTGGTCCGCGCCTCAAAAATACGATAAAGTACTCGGCCATTTCTGTCGTCGCATCTTCGACTATAGCACTGTCTAATTTGACCTGACCAGGAGTATCTACTTTCTCAATACAACTGACAGAAAAAACAAGTATGGCTGCCAGAGACAGCTTTGTAACGATTGATAATTTCATCAAAATGTATTCCTCATTTATATCTATATATAGAACTATAGCATATAGAATCTACCAAAAAATAGATATTTGTTTGAATTGTAGTAATAAGTAACTTTGTCAGGATTTGCCGGAAAAGAGATTCAATATCTTCTTGAGTGGGTCGTAAAATTTATCTACCAACCGTTCTTTTAGAGGGATGATAGCATTGTCTGTAATTGTAATATGTTCCGGGCATACATTCGTGCAGCACTTGGTAATATTGCAGTAGCCAATTCCCTGATGTTTTCTTAAATCTTCAGTGCGATCTTCGACATCGAGCGGATGCATCTCTAAGGCGGCTGTGTAGACCAGAAGACTGGGACCGATAAAATGTTCATGCAGGTGATGTTCTCTTAACACATGGCAGACATCCTGACACAAAAAACACTCGATACATTTACGGAATTCCTGAACCCGGTCAACATCTTCCTGCTGCATCCTCCAGGTGCCGTCTGCGGCGTCTGGCTTTCTGGGCTTAAACTTTTTGATTCGTCGCTTGGCCTCATAATTCCAGGAGACATCACAGACCAGATCTTTAATAACCGGAAAAGATTTCATCGGTTCGATTTTAATAGGTTTGTCCTGCGGCAAAGAACTCATCCTGGTCATGCACATCAGCCGCGGATAGCCGTTGACTTCGGCTGAGCAGGAGCCACACTTGCCGGCTTTGCAGTTCCAGCGAATTGCCAGATCATTGGCCGCATCAGCCTGAATCTGAAACAGGGCATCAAGCACAACCATACCTTCGCTGATATCAGTCTTATAGTTCTTAAATTCGCCGCCGTCTATGTCGCCGCGCCAGACTTTAAATGTTACTGATGCCATCTAAGCTTTATCCTGTAATTCCTGCTACTTATTATCTTCTATGATCTGTTTATGTTCTTCGGTCAAAGGCACTATCGCTTCACTATTAACCTGCATTTGGCCGTCGGCGTCTTTTATGATGACCATAATTACTTTGGAAAATTCTTCGCTTTTGTCAGGAAAATCCAGCCGGAAATGCGCCCCACGACTTTCCTGACGCATGATTGCACAGCGGGCGATGGCTTCGGATATTGTCATCAAATTATGTAAGTCCAATGCAGTATGCCAGCCGGGATTATACTCACGGTTTCCTTCGACACCAACAACTTTGGCCCGCTCTTTGAGCCTGCCTATAACTTCCAGGCCTTCTTTTAATTCACTCTCAGTACGAACAATACCAACTAAGCTCTGCATTGAATCCTGAAGTTCCTGCTGCACCTGATAGGCGCTTGTGCCACTGGAACCGCCGGAACGTTCAAACGGAGCCAGCGCCGCTCTGGTGGCAGACTGGATTTGTCTGTCGTCGATGGCTGCTTTGCCGTTTTCTTTGGCAAATTTTGCCGCGAATTCTCCTGAGCGACGTCCGAAGACCAGCAAGTCTGAAAGCGAATTTCCGCCCAAGCGATTGGCGCCGTGGAGACCAGCTGCCACTTCGCCGGCTGCAAAGAGTCCCGGAACGTTAGTCATCTGCGTTTCGGCGTTAACTCGTACTCCGCCCATGATATAATGGGTGGTCGGGCCTACTTCCATCACCTCGGAGGTTATATCGATTTCTGCCAGCTCTTTAAACTGATGATACATACTGGGCAGTTTGCGCTTGATATGCTCGGCGGCATTTGGCAGCTTTTCTTTTATCCAGGCAATATCAAGAAAGACACCGCCATGGGGAGATCCGCGCCCCTCTTTTATCTCTCGAACTATGCAGCGAGCAACGTGGTCGCGGGTCAATAACTCCGGAGGACGCCGCGCCTCGGTGTTGCCTATGGTGTACTGCCAGGCTTCTTCTTCGCTATCAGCTGTCGAACTTTTGTAAGCTTCGGGAATATCATCAAACATAAAACGCCTGCCTTCGCTGTTGCGCAAGACGCCGCCTTCGCCGCGCACACCTTCGGTGACAAGAATCCCTTTTACACTCGGAGGCCAGACCATGCCGGTCGGATGAAACTGCACAAACTCCATATCGATTAGCTCGGCGCCGCTGTCATAGGCCAAGGTCTGGCCATCGCCGGTATATTCCCAGCTGTTAGAAGTCACTTTGAAAGCCCGGCCGATGCCGCCGGTTGCCAACACCACCGCACTTGCTTCAAAAACTAGAAAACGACCTTTTTCACGGTCGTAACCAAATGCTCCGGCTATTCTGTCGCCGTCTTTAAGTAATTCTAAAACCGTGCACTCCATATGGAAGTCTATGCCCTGATGGATACCATGGTCCTGAAGAGTGCGTATCATCTCTAAACCGGTTCTGTCGCCAACATGCGCCAATCTACGATAGCGGTGGCCGCCAAAGTGACGCTGTAAAATTTTTCCATCTTTGGTGCGGTCAAAAAGTGCTCCCCAGGCTTCCAGTTCTAAAATTCTGTCCGGGGCTTCTTTGGCGTGAATTTCTGCCATCTGAGGGTTATTGAGATACTGTCCGCCGCGCATGGTATCTGCAAAATGAATTTTCCAGTTATCTTTTTCATCTATGTTACCGATTGCCGCCGCCGCCCCGCCTTCGGCCATAACAGTGTGTGCTTTGCCCAGAAGAGATTTACAGACAACGCCTACTTTGGCGCCTGCATCAGAAGCTTCAATAGCAGAGCGAAGTCCCGCTCCTCCGGCGCCAATTATCAGCACGTCATATTCATGTCTTTTAACATTGGACAATTATAAAATTCTCCAGTCTGTCCAGATCCCCATCGCGCAAAGACGGATATATATGTCAGAAAAACCGACTACAAACAGGCTCATCCAGGCCCAGAACATATGTCTTTTGTTTAAGCAGCTAACACATTGATATGTTTTGAGCCTGACAGGTGAACCGGAAAACTTGTCCGTAAATCCGCCTACTAAATGACGCAGCGAATGACAGCCGAGAGTATAGCAGCTAAGAAGTATCACATTGGCGGCCAATACGAATGTCCCGATACCCAGTCCAAAGCTTTTCTGCCCGGTTGCCGGATCAACAAACCACAGGGCGTTCCAGACATCATAGGTTAGAAAAATTATGAGCATCAAAGCCAGATAGAGAAAGTATCTGTGAATATTCTGTATAATTAGCGGAAATGAAGCTTCACCCCGATACTTCTTGCGTGGTTCTCCGACCGCACATGCCGGTGGATCGCCCCAAAAAGCTTTGTAATAAGCTCCTCTATAATAGTAGCAGGTTAAGCGAAAACCTACCGGCACCCATAATATCAAAAAGGCTGGCGAAAAAGGCAGCCAGAGCGGCCACCAGCCCGGTTTTGGGCCAAAAAGACTATGGCTAGAACCTCCAAAAATCTCTGGCGAGTAAAATGGTGAAAGATATGGTCCGAAATGGTAATTATCCCCCTGAAAGGCCGCCCAGGTGGAATAGATAATAAAAGCTGAGAACCCGAGAAAAATGGCCAGCGGTTGAATCCACCAGCTGTCTTGCCTCTCAGTCTGCCCGAAACTGCTTCGTTGTAATGTATCTGTGTAAGCCATCGGCCCGCTTCCTTATAAGTTTTGGCCGGCCTATCGGTTAAGCCTGCCAAGAAATCTAAATTATAGCCAGCCTTTTTCAATAACAAGCGCTTTCTTAGAAAATTGAAACAGAAGATATTCCGGCATCACATTTTATCACCGACAACCACTAGCTCTCTTGCGAAAAATTGCTCTATCAGATAAATTAACTGATACAACTCATAGAAACTTTTGAGATAGACCATTCGTACAATAGTACAACAATTGAAAATTGAATTGAATTGAATGAAGGGAATAAACGATGGCGACAAAAAAGAAAACTGGTTCTAAAAAGGCTGCCACTCCTAAAAAGAAAACTACAGCAAAAAAGAAAACGACTATCACCGGCAAGAAAACAGATTTAATAAAACAACTGGCCAGAGCTGAAAAGCAGCTTATGGTCAACCGCACTAAAGTAGCCGGGCTGCGGCGGAAAATTAGCGCCAAAACAGTTAGCGACTACACGTTCAAAGACCCTGACGGAAAACAGGTCAAACTTTCCAGTCTGTTCGGTAAAAAAGATGACCTGATTATTATCCACAATATGGGAAAATCTTGCAGCTTTTGTACTCTCTGGGCGGATGGTTTCACCGGCTTTACCAAACATCTGGAAAACCGCGCCGGCTTCGCTTTAGTCTCGCATGACCGGCCGGCTCTGCTTAAAGAATTCGCTGCCTCACGTGATTGGAATTACAAGTATCTTTCAAACGATGGCGGCGACTTCACCAAAGATATGGGCTTCCAGAGTGAAAAAGGAGACCCCTGGCCGGGGATGTCGACTTTTCGCAGAGACAAAAACGGCAAAATCAAGAGAGTATCAAGTGCTTTCTTTGGACCGGGCGACGATTTTTGTTCAATCTGGCATATGTTTGATATGCTGGGCGATGGCGCTGAGGGCTGGGAGCCAAAATATAAATACTAATCCGCCTGAAGTTTCACTGGTGACTAGTATGCTGCAAATTAATTAGTTTCGGAAACGCTAGTCGCTTTTGACAGGATAATGCTTGAGCCCGACATGTTCTGGCGCTGTTGAAACAGGTCTTTTACCAAAGAATAGGCATCTACGCCCCAGAATGGCTGTATCAAAACAAATTCACGGTGGACTGAAAGTATATTTGCTGAGTATGATATACTCACTCTGCAGCTTCCGGCCTGATTTTCATACTCTTTAGAATCCGGTAAAGCATCAACCTGCCATCCCTTAGGCAATGTAAAAATTGCTTCTTCTGACAATTGGAAGGCATAGTCAAATAGCAAGGGTCGCATGCGATCAGTCGCATGAAAGGGATTAATTGCCTCTGACATATAATCGAAAGGTTTGAGAATCAACCTGCTGCCCATCACCGATAGAGAAGGGAATTCGACTTCACAGCTTAACTCCAGGTTCTCCTGCTGTTTAGTTAAATTTTTAAACTCAAAACCACTTCTCTCAGCATTAGATTGATCTTCTTCAAATTCTTCCAAAAGAATTGCCTGAAAATCCGCCGTATCTTTATTCAGCACTTCCATGCGCATTTTTCTGGCCTGATGACCGCCATAACTGGCACTCTGCTGTCCCCTGATTTCAAGTTCATCGGATATATCAAATTGATATTTATAGCTTGTAACATTGTCAGTGGCTTTAGAAAACGTCACAGTTACAAAAATGTCGTCGGCATTTGTGACTAACGCCTTGACACCTTCACAATACCAGGGTATTTCTCCGATGTTCAAATAAGGAAAACCAGGAGCGTAAAATTCATAATTTTTCAGTTCATCCACGACTGCAACCATTGATTCATTAAATTGACTGTATTTGGCTTTCTCCTCGAACATACCGTTAATGCGGCTTTTTAAGTAAGACAATTTCGCGTCTATTCCCATTTCCCTTAACATGTCACAAAAAACAAAATGGATCATTTCTTTGTCAGCGTAGCCTCTTTTAATTATGTCATCAATTGATTTGTGCTCTCTTAACTTTATTTCTTTCTTCTTTCCAGATTTATCAATCTTTGTCACATCCACATAATCTGTATTGATTAGATTCTCCTGAACCCATCTATATGCAGCAGCAATCTTCTCACGATTTGTCTGCAAACTCTCGAATGATTTCAGCACTTTTTTGAGTTTTTTATTCTTTTTAGAAAACCTGGTAAGCCTATTGGCGATTGTCGTACCCCGCCCTCCCCAATAAGTGCTGGGCGGATCAATTGATCCATAGTAGCAGATCAATCTTGTTCTTAGTGATGCTTCAGGCAGAGTATAAGGTTCTGTCTCGAAGGCAGGCACGTTATCAATCCGAAACAGCAGTTCTGTTGCCTCTTTGAGATTGGGAATGTGCTTGATGCTGGGTCGAGAATAATGATTCAGCCAGAGGTAGTTAGGGGTCACCAGACTGACTAAGAAATCTGCAAGGAACTTCGGTGCCTTAAACCGTCCAAACTTCCAGCGCATTTCGCCCAAAATCAGCGGGATATCTTTTTGAACCGTCCAAATGTGGGGGTTTCTTCGAAGACGGTAGAGCAATATATATTCTATTATACAATCGTCGCTAACACCCGGAATAGAGAAAGATAGCTGCTTGTATTTATTTTTCTTGGTCTTTATCACTTCCTTTTCAATTATCTGACTTTTCTGTAATTCGATTATAGTGCCATCTCTCAAAATAGTGCGTCCTTTAACCAATTCTATTTCCTGATCGAGATAAAAAAACGGGGCCTCAACGTCAGCCTGCTTTCTCCCTTCATACCCAAGAATCCTTATCCGTCTGTAAATTGTACGATAACACTTTTTCTTTTCCATTTTTTTATCGTCGGCCAGAATTTTTTCAAAAATCATAACAGCGCTATGTCCTTCATATAAGGAATCACCGGATACTGACCAATCAGTTTCGGTAATCTCTTCCCACGCGATTGTCTCAGGTTTAGAAAAAGCGACCGGCATAAACACAAACGACATCAAACAGAGAACCGACACTATTATTTTTGCATTATTCATAGCACCTCGTTCTATTTCTTGGCCAAAAATATCCTTAATCGATTTGCAGATTTCAGTTCTTTTTCGAACCTCTGTGCCTGTTTGTAGTCTTCAGCAGCTATTGCGTAGCCCTCATAAACGACCTGTGATCTAAAAATCAGGCCACCATCCGTAATTTGCGGTTTACATGTGACAGAAACATCATCGAAGTCGGTGTCAATTGAATCCAGTTTTCCGCTAATTTCAAGTCCCTCTGGAAGAACCCACTCGATCTCGCAATCGATCATCCTGGTACCTGAGAAAAAAATCGGATGAACCCGATTCTTTTTGGTCAGCCGATTTTTTCTGTCCGGGTGAAAGAAATCTGCTTTCAATAGAAAAATGTCTCCTGAGATATTTAAATAACTATCTCCGCTAAGAGTGAAAGTAACCCAGGTAGAATCATCACTTTCAAACCTTGCAAAATCTGTAATCTTTGTATTTTGCATTGATTCAGAAAACTTCTCTTGTAACTTATCAATTTGCTCGTCAACGGTTGTCGAGCGCCATCGGTAGCGACTTTCTGCTGCAGAGTTTTGATAATCTTTAATAGTTATTTTTGCTTTCAAAGAATAATCTGGCAGTATCTGTGCTCTGGCGAAGTAAAATCTGCGGCGCTGCTCTGGCTTTAGTTTCGGAAGTTTTACTAAGGTTGAGTCGGTTTCCGATATTTTTAAAACTCTGGTCCCTTCAAGCGACGTTGGCAGGTTTCCAATAGTTGTAGCAGGATCTGTGGGATCGAAATAAAGCCAGCCATTTACCCAGGCATTCTCAAACTCAGGCGACACTTCTGAACTATCAAGGGAAATGCCCAGAATTTCGTGATTAAACTGCGACGGTGAAGGAAAATTGGCATCAACATGGCTGCCGATGCTTGCGAGAACAGGCTGTGAGCGAATATCTAAGGCGGCCATCATTGCTCTCATCAAAGTGGCTTTGTCTTTGCAATCTCCATACTTGTTCTTAAAAGTAACATCCGCTGATCTGGGCTGAAACCTGCCTGCCCCCAGTTCAAGGGCAACATAACGAACATTTTCCTGAACCCATCGTGCCACTTCAGCAATGCGTCCAATCTTGGTGGGACTTTTCGTTGAAATTTCGGATAAAACAGACTTCATCCCTTCATTCACTCTTAATAGACCTCTATGATACAATTCCGCCCAATCCGCAACGTCACTCCAATCTTTGAAACCTCTTTTCATCTCCGCATCATTTTCATAGCAGCTGACAATCAGGCGACGACTCAGAAATGACCAGTTTGACATATACGGCTCATCTGGCCGATATCTTAGGAAACCTGCTGCCCAGACATGTTTGTTTTCTTCTACCTTCTTTGTTACTGGTTTGAGATACTGCTCCGAACTTCCCAACTCCCAGCCTTTTGGAATTTCAATTTTGAATAAAGACGAAATTACAGGTAAGTCAGTTTGAAAAACGAATCCCTGAAAATACCCCTCCCAACCAGATTTTTCCTTGTAATTGTATTCATAGGCAATCACGTCGCCTGTCTCAATCTCCGGGAACGTCGCCACCAGAGTATTTTGATCGTCATAGTAACCTGCCGCTTCCTGTAGTCCTATTTCAACTATATACTCTTTTTTCAATTTTTGGGTTGAACCATCCGCCCGAACCAGCCAGCCTTTGAGGCTGTTAACAGAACGAAGCGGGTCCTGGATGACACTCAGGATAGTTCTGACCGCCCCGTTATGATTCAGGACCTTGTAGGCCTTGCGTATTTTGCTGTTGGCATTGCCGCTTTTATCAACTTTGATTGACAAGCTATTAACGATTATGACTGCCGGAGCATCGTTGTCGAATTTGACTGTATCAGCAATGGACATTGCAAGCTTCAGCCAGGCAGGCTGAGACATTGAATTACTTACCGTAAATAATACAAATGTGATAGCGAGGGCTATGACTCTCACCGACCGGGAAATAGTTAGCAAAATCCCTACTCCTCAACTTGAGTTCACTTGATACTGACCGATGAGTCGGTCGATTCAAAGATAAGCATGATGGAA
>JADFPZ010000242.1 GCA_022562075.1 Candidatus Zixiibacteriota bacterium
ACATCGCCGCCTCTGCCGCGGCGAACCCGTTCATAAATTGATAAAACTTGCCTGGGGATTGACGTAATTACGCCAGCCCTCTCTTTATCCTTGTCAGCAACTTTATCCCCAATTGAGTTTATTTTCACTTTCAGGATATCCAGCTGCTTGTGGTTGTTTTCCTCGATTTCAGACAGCTGTTCCTTGCTTTCTTCTATCTCTTTTTCCAACCCTGAGAGTTGTTCGATTATATTGAGAATTTCTGTCTCGGCAGTGTCGATGTCCTGTTTGAGAGTATCAATCTGGGAGACCAGAGCGTCATACTCTTTGTTGGTCTTGATTGACATCATCTGCTTCTGATATTTTTCCAGATCTTTTTGCTTGGTGGCAACTTCCAGTTCCAGACTGCTCTGGCTTAGATTTGACTCTTCCTGAGTCTTAACAGCGGCATCCAGCCTGGTATGGATCTCATCAATCTCCCGGTTCAGATTCTCCATCATATCGGGGAGGTATTCTTTTGACCTTTCCAGTTCGCCCAGATCGTAGTCGATCGTCTGAAGCTGCATCAGCTGCTGTAATTCACCTAGCACTTCTCTCTCCTTTGGAACAACACTTGCCATAATCTACACCTCTTTTTTGCCTTAAATCCGCCATAAACGAAAAACGCACTCTGCTTAAGGTGAAACAGAATGCGCTTTGAATTTTTCTTTTACGGCCTCTTTTCCAATTTTTCCGCAGTGGAAAAGGGCCCGTACGGGAATCAGTTTATTTTTCAATACAACCATCTTTCGTTCTTCATGGTGGGCAATACTGGATTCGAACCAGTGACCTCTCGGATGTGAACCGAACGCTCTAACCAACTGAGCTAATTGCCCTTGCCTGTTTAGCCCATATCTTAAGTGGGCCCTGCAGGACTCGAACCTGCGACCCGCTGATTATGAGTCAGCTGCTCTAACCAACTGAGCTAAGGGCCCCAACAAGCCAAGTCTTTCATAATACACCGGAATTTCGAATAGGTCAAGCGATTTAGTGATTTTTAATAAAAAAGACGAGGATTGTGGGCTGCAGACAAGTGTCATTGCTGAATATATCGGCAGAAAGAGGAGAAAGTCGAGGGCTTTGAGGTAGAGCATCACCAAAAAGGGCTTGCTAGCTGTGAATCCTAATAAATGCCCAACTTGACAACAACCCAGAAATTCGTACCTTAACATACTAGGCCTGCTTGGGCGCAATGCTCGTTCTGTTAGAGTAGCTGACTATATGACAATTTGAACGTTTTCTGAGCTCGGCGGAAAAAAGCTGAAGTCCTGCTCTTAGTGAGCGTTGGCGTCTATAGATAGAATCGAATTTAGCACAGGAGTTGGTTTTGCATACAAATATGGATCTTCATTTTTCGCAAGTGGCCAGAGAATATCGCGCAATACGCACTACCGATTCAGAGCCGATTGATTATATCGTCTCTAAATTAAACGGCCAGAAGAAATTAATTGGGGCGGATGTAGGCTGTGGAGCTGGCCGTTATTCTTTGATGCTGTGCCAGGCGCTGGGGAAAAGATTTTCGTTGTACTGTTGCGACAGAAGTCCCGAAATGCTTCGGGAGCTTGAAAAACACATGGGCTCAAATGGCATACACAAATTCACAGCAATTAATTCTTCATCAGAAAAAATTCCGTTAGACAACGACACCCTAGGGGCATTATTTACGTTTAACGCCATACACCATTTTTCAATTATTGAGTTTTTTCAAGAGTGTTCTCGTCTCCTGGTCGGCGATGGGCAATTATTTGTCTATACGCGTTTGAAGGAACAGAACTCCAGAAATATTTGGGGGAAATACTTTCCCGGGTTTCTAAAAAAGGAAACACGTCTATATCAGCAAGGCGAAATTGAAAAGGGATTGTCGGAAGTAAGCAGCCTTGTCTTAAATTCTGTGACTAAGTTTCACTACCAGCGCTCAGTTTCTCTTGACCGACTAGTGCATATAGTGAAACGGCGTCATTATTCGACATTTAGTTTGTACAATGATACAGAGCTTGCAGACGCGCTTAGTCAGTTTGAGAAAAATATCCGCAGCGAGTTTTCCGACACCAAAAATGTCTACTGGGAAGACGAAAACATCATGTACCACATTAGTAATCGCAAATAGCTCAAGACAGGCGAGGATCCGCCGCGGCAGGCTACCCACGAGAATCTTGGCTTGACAGAAATGGACTCACCACTTATATTTTTACGCTATAAACATTTTACTTGTACTGATCCTATTAGAAAAAGGGATCAAAGACTAAATAGTCAATCGCTATCTTTTCGAGTGTTATAACATAAGTAGTTATTGCTTTTTCGGAGTTAGTTTGGGGGAACTTCGAATTAACAACGAAAATGGACGTAAAGAATGACCTCACAAAAAACTTACCGAAAAGTTACCGGCCTGACACTGGTCGCCTTATTTCTGTTGGCTGCGCCTGTGATGAATTCTCCGAGCGAGAATAGAGTTTGCGAAGTTACCATTGATGTCGGCGACACCACCGCCTATCCCAACACCACCAATAATGTAATTCCGATAACCATCGACAATCCAGTGGATACGATAGTGGGGTTCCAATTATGGATACAGCTTGACCGACCACCTGATATTATGATTTTCCAGACCGACACCGTCCTTGAATTCGACACTACTCATTGGAGATGTAACGCTTATAGCGGCCTCAACTGCATTGATTCGACTTTTGTTCCCTTTGATAGTGTCTGGGATTTTTTTCATGTCGATACTTTTGAAGTTGAAAGGGCAAACATAGATACAGCCGGAACGTTAGTAGCCGGATGGGAATATGTTAATGCAAGCTCGCTCTCCGGAAACGGAACAGACCTGTTAATTACGGGAATTGCGGATTTACCGGGAGGTCCAATTACGCCGGGATTTGCGCCACAAACGGGTGGAACTCTCATAAACATGCTCGCCGATGTACTCGACGTTTCTGATACTGTAACCAACCGAATCGTTAATCTGATAATTAATACAGTTTTCGTACCTAATTTTAACATTGTTTTGGCCGATCTCAGTTGGTCGCCCTGGACTTATGAAACCTACTGGGACACTATCGGTTTCGTTTGTAATGAGTGGCTTATCGACACCACCCAGGATCCGCCGGACACGATAGAATGTTTGTCATGGCAACATACAGCCGGCCCACCCTGGGATAGCATCGAAGTTGTCCTTGATTCAATCATTTCTCTGGACACCTCAAGAATTTGTATCACTGACGGTTCACTGGAAGTGCTGCTTAGTTATATCTGCGGCGATGCTAACGGTGATGGCACTGCCGGTGACATCCTGGATTTGATCTTCCTGGTTGACCGCATATTCAGAGGCGGCCCGGGTTCCGTTCCTCCGCAGGCATCGGATTTCA
>JADFPZ010000036.1 GCA_022562075.1 Candidatus Zixiibacteriota bacterium
AAGACGTAGTCGGCGGCGTCTGTACGAATACCGGTACTATTCCCAGTAAGACTCTGAGAGAAGCAGTGATGCATCTTTCCGGATATCGCGAAAGAAGCATTTACGGTTCCGCTTATGCAGTCAAGCAATCAGTTACAATGGAAGACCTGCTTTTTAGAACAAATCAGGTGACCAGGCACGAAATAGACATAATCAAACATCAGCTTTCCCGCAACGGTGTCGAGCTAATTTCTGCCAAAGCAGCTCTTATTGATTCTCACATGGTTGCGGCCAGTTCGGATGCTGGTGAAGGTCAGAGAATCTTATCAACAGACAAAATTGTCATTGCTACCGGAACCAGAGCAACTAAAGACGCAGGTATCCCGTTTGACGAACAAAATGTATTTACCAGCGACGATATTCTTTCAATAAGAAGCGTACCAAAATCCCTGGTTGTAGTCGGTGCCGGTGTGATCGGCTGTGAGTACGCCTGTATGTTTGCCACTCTGGGTGTCAGGGTAACCTTAATAGACAAAAGAGAACGCTTACTGCCATTTGTCGATCATGAAATCTCAGACACGTTGTCCTATCAACTCAGGCAGCAGCGAGTAATTCTAAGGCTGGGGGAAGAAGTCAGTAATCTTAAAGTGGAACAGACGGAGACCGGTTTACTTGCTTCCTTGAATTTAAAAAGTGGCAAGAAAGTTACGGCAGAGGCAGTACTATATAGTATTGGCCGCAGCGGCAATACTGAAGATCTCAATCTCGAAGCAGTCGGTTTGTCTGCAGACGACAGAGGCAGAATAAAAGTTAATAGCAGCTATCAAACGGTAGTTTCAAATATCTACGCGGTCGGAGATGTAATAGGCTTTCCCAGTCTCGCTTCAACTTCAATGGAGCAGGGGAGAATCGCTGCCTGCAACGCTTTCGATCACCCCTATATTTCCATGCCCGAATTTTTCCCCTACGGAATTTATACCATTCCTGAAATCTCCATGGTAGGGCAGACCGAAGAAGAACTTACGCAGGCAGGTGTTCCTTACGAAATGGGACGGGCACCTTATCGAGAAATCGCCCGCGGCCAGATTATTGGCGACCAGTCAGGTATTCTCAAAATTTTATTTCACGCCGAAACGCGTAAGCTCTTAGGGGTTCATATTATGGGTGAAGGCGCCAGCGAATTAGTTCATATAGGTCAGGCCGTGATGTCTCACAACGGGTCGATAGACTATTTCATAAATTCTGTATTTAATTTTCCGACTTTAGCTGAATGTTACAAGACTGCAGCCTTTGACGGTATCAACAGGCTGGGGCATTCTACGAGTGTTCTCAAAAGTGACGAGCAGCCGGTAGCAGAAACTATCTAGTCTCTAAGAGAATTCAGATAATAGTTTTATTCCGAAAATTGCAACCGATTGTTTAGTCATGTTCTAAGTAGACTTGTGAAGGCCAATTGTATTCAGCAGTGCCGCCAATTTTGAATCTTCGCGAAGATTGCTGAAATACGGCATAAAGGTAATGAAAATTAATTCATGGTCATGTTTTCTAAGTGCCGTTTCAAAATTGCGGAATGCTGTTTCCTTGTCGCCAAGATCGTAGCTTAGAATTCCCAGACACGAGGGTGAGAATTCATCTTCGTTCGGAAAACTGCGGACTTTCTCTAAGGCTGACTCAGTTTCTGCAATCTCACCCGTCAGTGCGTGAAGATGTCCCCACATCGTTAAAGAATACGGACTGTCATTCGATAGTTGCCGTGCCTTTCTCAGCAAGTCTTTGGCTTCATCTATTCTGCCCTGGTCAAAATAGACAAAAGCAAGAGACACAAAAGTAAACTCATTTTCGCTGCCTTGTTCAACAGCCTTTTCTAGTAGAGCTGCGCTTTCTTCGAGTCGGCCTTTCTTATGACAAAATACGCTATACATTGTCATAGCACTTTCCGAAAGTGGGTCAAGCTCTAATGCCCGTTTGAAACAGATTTCAGACTCAACGTCCTCATGTAAGAACATCAACAATTCGGCGTACCATTGATGGGCTGTTGGATAGCTGGGGGCTAACTTCTTAGCTTTCTCGAACCAATCCCGGGCAGTTTCCCAGTCCCAGTCTGAGTAAGTAGCAATCCCTCCCAGGGTGGCATAGGCTTCTCCCAATTCCGGATTTATGTCGAGAGCTTTTAATGCTTCTCTAATTGCTCTGGCAATAGATGGCAGGGCCGGTTCGAATAAATAAGCATATTGGAGAAAATATGAATCTGCCAACCCGCTAATGGCTAGGGCATAACCGGGATCAATTTTAATCGCCGCCTGAAAATTTTCCTGAGCCTGTCTTAAGGAATTTTTTGTGCGCTGGTTCAAAAAGTATCGGCCTTTCAGATATAGTTCATACGCTTCGAGATTATCGCTGCGACGCTTTGACCTGACTTCAGTCTGATTAGCGTTCAATTGTATTTTCAAACTCTCCACAATCTGGTGTGTAATTTCATCCTGAATGGCAAATACGTCCTTGAACTCACGGTCATACCTTTCAGACCAGAGATGATAACCATCGGAGACCTTTACTAGCTGAGCAGTTACTCTAATCTGTCCGCCGGCTCTTTGCACGCTGCCCTCCAGTAGATAGCTGACTCCAAGTTTACGGCCGATAGAGCGGATATCTTCATTTCGCCCCTTAAAAGCAAAGGCGGAGGTTCTTGCTACTACTTTCAAGACGGAAATTTGAGAGAGGTCATTGATTATATCTTCAGCAATGCCGTCACAAAAGAATTCCTGCTCCGGGTTGGCACTAAGATTAGCGAATGGAAGAACCGCTATTGATGTCTGCTTCGCTGTATTTTCTCTTGCCGCTAATTCCCCTGACAGGCTGTTTAGACAATCTGTCAATTCAACTTTGATTGCCAAAGCATCTTTCGGTCGTCTATCGCGGTCTTTTTCCAAAAGAGCAAAAATGATTCTGTCAAAACAGTTCGGGATGTCAGGAACATGATTTAGAACAGGCTCTGGTGAAATATTCATGATCGCATTAATTGTTGCTGCCTGATTTTCCTTTCGGAACGGAGACAGACCAGTGACCATTTCATATAGTACTACTCCTAACGAAAAAAGATCCGATCTATTATCTAAGTCCTTAGCTTCTATTTGTTCAGGAGACATATAGGCAATTGTGCCCGGGGTTGTGCCGGTTTTAGTCAAATCTGATTCATCTGAAACCGAAGCAATGCCAAAGTCAAGAATGCGCGGTCTCTGGTTGTTATCCATCACAATATTAGCAGGCTTGAGATCCCGGTGGACTATTTTATGCCTGTGAATTTCAGCCAATGCCTCGCAGAGCTGGCAGCCGATTTCCAAAGCTTGCCTTAATGAAATAGGCTGTTCTTCAATTAAGTCAGCGATAGTTTTTCCTTTCAGATATTCCATCGCAAAAAAAGGACGATCCTTAAAAAGTCCAACCTCAAAGATTGTAACTATATTCGGATGGTTAAGTCTGGCAGCGGCGCGGGCTTCACGTTCAAACCGGTTTCGAAGCTCTTCATTTGTGGAATGTATGGAAGAGAGGAATTTCAGGGCGACTTTTCGTTCAAGAGCTTTGTCGTTTGCCAGATATACTTCACCCATGCCTCCTGAGCCGATTCGCTCAATTATTTCGTAATGTGAAACCAAAGTCCCTTTTGTCAAAATGAGATGGTCTTTGGTTTTGTCCTCTTCACTGTTAAGATGGCCCATAAGCTCCAAATGTCAGAATTAAACGATTTGTCAAATTAAACTCTGTAGAGAATATAAGAAATCTATTCGGCAAACTGAAAGCTAATAATTTGAAAATGTGTGAGAGTCCGAATAATAATTGAATGGAGTCTGGTGACTTTTTGTGCCGGTACAAATTTCACCGGCACCTGCTAGCCGGCCACAGACACGCCCACATCAACGGCTAAGGCCTTAATAATTCCTCTGGGGATATTGGAAAGTTTTATAACCTTGACGGAAGCTCCCATATCTTCTGCTGCTTTGGGCATGCCGTAAACAATACAGGTTGATTGATGCTCTGATATAGTATGTGCGCCGCCATTGCGCATGGCCAGCAGACCTTTGGCTCCGTCGCTTCCCATCCCGGTCAATAGAACACCCACGGAGTTTCTACCCACTTCCTGGGCAACAGAGTTAAACAGGATATCTACGGCTGGTTTTTGATGGTGAACGGGAGGTCCGTCTTTGAGACGTATCTTAAACTGCGACCCGCTTCGCTTCAGGAGCATATGAATTCCTCCGGGAGCAATCAGGGCTGTGCCGCTACGGACTATATCGCCGTTTTTTGCTTCGCGAACTTCCATCTGGGAAACCTCGTTTAGTCGCTCAGCAAAACAACCAGTAAAGTATTTCGGCATATGCTGACAGATGACTGTGCCCGAGGTATTCTTGGGCAGGCCGATAAGAACTTTTTCAATGGCGGTAGTGCCTCCGGTCGAAGCGCCGATGGCAAGAATACGGTGAGATGTTTCAATCTGTTTGAGGTGGTCAGAAAGATCTTCGCTGGCTGAGCTTTCTTCAAGTCTAGTAGTTCTTAATTGAGCAGAAGCAGCCGCCCTGATAGCTCTGGCCATATTTTTTTCGTTATCAGGAGTTGACAGTGCAGAGCCGGGCTTGGGGATAACTTCAATAGCTCCTAATCTCAAGGCCCGCAATGCCGCCTCGCCGTCTTTGGGGGTTACAGAACTGATTATGATAACAGGCATAGGGTGGTGTTTCATAAGCTTGCTTAAGAAACTTAAGCCATCCATGCGTGGCATTTCAATGTCCAACGTTAAGACGTCCGGTTTTAATAAAAGTATCTTATCTCTGGCAACATACGGGTCAACTGCCGTTCCGACAACTTCTATGTCAGGGAACTTAGAAAGTTTCTCCGTCAAAACTTTCCGGACGAGCGCCGAATCATCAACAACCAATACTCTTATCATTGTGGTACGCTTTCTAATGTTTTGCCTGCTGTTTCATCAATCAGTAACTTGATTTCTGCACGACCGTCCTCCAGCCCTAAGTGGGAGTCAGCAATCATTACCATTTCGGCGTCCTGGTCAGTCTGCTCAGAATTAAGAGGAGCGGGACTTGTCAGATGAAAAATATCTCTTACATTGGCAATTTTCGGCAGCACATTGCCACAGATTACGTTGGCTATCTCTCCAAGTGCATCAAGCGGTAATATGTCCGACGACAATTCTTCACTTCCGGAAATATTACGGGCCAGTTTTTCAGTTATCTCTCCGAAGACAGTAATTTCCAGCCTGCCTGAGAATGGTCCGGAGAATGTAACCATTACAGAGGCTTCTTTTTTGGCTTCTTTTTGATCGTCTGTAAGCTCTTCATTAAGCAGCATCATGCCCAGATCCTCAAAAGTCTGAACTGCCGCCTCCATCAAACTCTTCTGGCATTTTTCCATCATCATGTGTTACTCCAGTCAATTCCATTATGGTTTCTCTAAGTGTTGCTGGGTTGAAAGGTTTATGAACGAAACCTGCTCCCTGTTTTTGAAGCATTTCGATACGGGACTCGCTGCTCTCTGTAGAAACTACAATAATCGGCAGGTCTTTGGTCTGTTCATTCCCGCGAATCTCCTCTATCATCTCTTCGCCGTTCATGACAGGCATATTTATGTCTATCAAAGCCAGATCTATCCATTCCTGCTCTAGCACCTCCAACCCTTCCCGACCGTTTCCTGCTTCGCTGATTCTGCCTATTGGCAGACCACTAAGCTGCAGGGAACGGATAATCATTTTGCGCATTACTGCGCTATCATCAACTACTAATACGTTTAGTGCCAAACTGTCCACCTCCTTCGCAAGCCAATTTGCCCTGTGATACTATCTTTATAGAATTCTTGTTTCACCTTTGCTTAATACAGTAACCTGACCGTCGCTCATTGTAAGGGTCAATTTTCTGGGGTCTGTGCCGCCAACATCGTGTTTGTTTATCAAGACACCGTTTTTCCAGAGTATTTTTCTCAAGGCTGTAAAATTCCTTCTGCCTATTTGAAACATATCTTTGTCAGGAGCCGTTTTAGTACTCGCTCCTCCGGCTACTCTTACTATCAATCGTTGTTTTTTTGCTCCCAGTTTATAGCAAGCCTTAAACAATAACGGCGTGCCGGCATCGATATAATAAGTTGCCTTTTTGCACGCGTCTGTGTCTTCATATGAACAACTTGGTAACAAAGCATGCAGCATACCTCCCACATTTGCTACCGGGTCATATAAAGTTATGCCAAGGCAGCTGCCCAGAGCGTGAGTGATTATCACGTCCTCTGGGCTTTTTGTAACGGCCATTTCACCAATGCCAATTGTCAATTGCATTTTCAATTGCTCCGAGTTGTTCGCTTGTTATTGTGGTTTGCAATAAATAGCCGGCTGCACGTATTCTAGTTCCCCCAAGAGTCCACCGATACTTTCCGAAAGACCAATAAACAAATAACCCCCTGGTTTCAATAGCTTTCCGTAGCGGTGAACTAAATTCTCTCTCAATTCACGGTTAAAATAAATCATTACGTTTCTACAGAGAATAAAGTCGAATGGTCCTTTCATGGGCCATTCCGAAATCAAATTTAATCTGGCGATGCGAACATGTTGTTTTAGATCATCTCTTACTTTGTACTTTGTACGAGATTCCGGGGCGGCCACTTTAGTGAAATACTTAAGCATATATGCGGCCGGAAGGTCTTCCATCGTATCTTCTTCGTACACGCCCAGACGGGCTTTATTAACCATCTCTGCTGAAATATCGGTGGCCAGCATCTGGAAATCTTCTTTGGTCAAATAGCGGTATTCTTCTTTAAGCAGTATAGTTAGTGAATATGGTTCCTGGCCTGATGAACAACCTGCACTCCAGACTCTAAGCGGTTCTTTTTTGAGGTCGCGCTGTCGTAAAATATTTTTCTTGATGAAGTCAAAGTGCTCCACTTCACGAAAGAAGCTGGTCTTGTTGGTAGTCAGCTTATCAATCATTCTTACCAGCTCTTTTTGGGTCGGGTCATCTTTAACGTGCTTTAAATACTGACGATAGCTTTTCATCCCGAGCATTCTTATACGCCCGGCTAGTCTGGCCTTTATTAATGGCATTTTCTTCAGATTCAGATCTATTCCGGCTTTTTCAAGAATAAACTTGGAGATTAAGCTGAACTCGAGTTCCGATAATTCTAACGGCCTGCCATTCGATTCTAATACTGACCTCATTTCAGCGACTTTTGACACTATTTTCACCCATAATTAGTATGCCTTATGTTGTTTCCTGTCTGCCCAAAATATTTCTTAGTTTCTAATCAAATTTTTTCATTAAAATTTCCGGGCAGCCTTACAAAAAAACTGCCCGGAACCAATTACCAATTATTGGAATTAGAACTCTTTCAAAGCAGGTTCATTCTCTTCTTCATTAAGTGGGAACCCTTTTTCGAGTCTATTTCCGTCAGCCTGCAGTTCTGCACCTGCATGCCCGCCATTGGGTTCGGCGGTAGCGGTAACGATTGTTGCCTGATTTGCCTTCCTGGCTTTCTTGGCGACTAGTTTGTTAATTCTCCCTTTGAGGCCTGGGGTGACACCCGTGACTGGCTTATCCTGGTATTTTGACGTATGCCGAGTATCGTAATCAAAGCTGCCTTGCAGCTCCTGCGAGCCGGCACCGTCGACTACTTTGACCAAATCTCTAACGGCCTGCTGCAGCTCCTGCGACAGAGCGGCCAGCTCCTCACTGGCACCGGAGGTTTCTTCGGCGTTGGCGGCATTCTGTTGGGTTATCTGATCCATTTGGCTCGCCGCCGTATTCAACTCCTCAACCCCTTTGGTCTGCTCTTCACTGGCGGCGGCTACTTCGCTGACCAGATTGGTCACCTTATTGATGCCTTCGCTGACTTCCTTGAAAACCGTCAGCAGTTCCTCGCTCGACCGGACGCCGTCGTCGGCGCTTTTCTGGGATTCTTCAATCAGACCACCGGTATCCTTGGCTGCTTCAGAGGATCGCATAGCCAGATTCCTGACCTCTTCGGCAACTACGGCAAAACCTTTGCCGGCCTCACCAGCGCGGGCGGCCTCAACAGCGGCATTAAGAGCCAACAGGTTGGTCTGGAAAGCGATTTCGTCAATCACCTTAATGATCTTGGCGGTTTCATCAGAGGACTTCTTGATACCAAGCATGGCTTCAGACATTTTCTGCATAGCTGCCATGCCCTTTTCGGCGCCACTGGAGGCATCGCTGGACAGGGTATTGGCCTGCTTGGCGTTATCGGAATTCTGACGCGTCATGCCTGCCATCTCTTCCAGCGAAGCCGATGTCTCTTCAAGCGATGAGGCCTGCTCAGCAGTGCCACTGGCCAGAGTCTGACTGGAACTGGCTATCTGTTCGGAAGCTGTAGAAACCTGATCACCACTCCTGGTTAAGGAAGCGATGCTTGACTTGATCTGGTTTACCACACTGCGGGTAAAGAGCAGTGTAATTCCCAAAGACATCAAAATAATAACTACAACGGAAACAACAATTATCTTATTAGTATTGCTGGCGGTTGCCTCGGCCTCAGCTTTCCGCTCATCCATAAGAGCTTGTTCTCTTCCGGCAAAGGTTGCGATTTGACCGCGGAACTTGTCGAAGTAAACTTTTCCCTTAGCTTCGCCAATAAGATCAGCCATATCATCCATATTATCGGCATCGCCGATATCGCGTCTAAGAGCGATAATCGGCTCGACAATTTCTGCCCGCCAGTCGGAGATGGTGGTCTCTATTTCTCTCAGGAGCTGCACCTGTGCCGGGTTGTCGTTGACAGTCTCTTTTAGTTTAGCGCTAGATTCAAAGAATTTCTTTCCGCCCTGGTTGTAAGGATCAAGAAATTCATCTTTGCCTGCCAGCAGAAAACCGCGCATGCCGGTTTCCATATCAACTGCATGTGACAGCAATTCATTGGCATCAGCGATAACCTCATAAGTGTGAATCACCCAATTTACAGCTTCCAGATTAGCAGTGCCACCCTTCGAAAAGGACTCTCTGCGTTTATCCAGTAATTTCTGCTCTCTGCCAACAAACGTCGCGATTTGCCCGCGGAATTTGTCGAAGAAAACTTTACCTCGAGCCTCACCAACCTCATCGGCCATATCATTCATGGTTTTGGCGTCGCCAATACTCCGGCGCAGCTCAATATTGCCCTCGGTGACTTTGTCCTGCCATTCATCGATTGTACTTTCAATTTCACCAAGCAGCTGCACCTGTGCCGGGTTGTCATTGACTGTTTCTTTCAAAGAGGCTATTTTCTGGTAGAATCCTTTCTTGCCGTTGTTATACGGATCAAGAAACTCTTCTAGTCCGGCCAAAAGGTAACCACGCATACCTGTTTCCATATCAACCGCCGAGGCTTCAATTGCTTTCGCTTCGGCAATGACCGTATGGGTATGGTCGACCCATCCGTTGGCTTCGTTCAGGGAGTTGATACTGGTTATACAAACTATCCCGAGGACAGAAACCAGTACCAGGGTGATGATACTTCCGACCAACAACCTGAACCGTAATGAACGATTTGCAAACATAATTCTATTCCTTTCTTATTTAGAATTTATTTGGTTCATGTTAAAATGCAGCAACTAATTGCAGGATATTTGTATTGTCATTGCTGTCTTTATAAAATGAAGTCGCGAACCTGAATTCTACGCTTTCTTCAATAATCCAGCCGATTCCGGCGGTGAAACGGTTGTTAATCTCTTCACCTTCCCTTGTGACTGATCCATAGCGCCCGACCAGGAACATCTTATCAAAACTATATAATGATTGAAAATAATATCCGTTTTGCTTTCCTTCTTCATAAGAGCGATTATAAAGATGGTTAATATATTCGCCCTTAAGGCTGAATCTGTCATTCAATTCGTATTGGAAATCAACGCCAAAGAGAGAAGTTTCGTTCTCTCCGGATTCATTGATGCCTATTGACCAGGAGCTGCCGACTTCAAAATTTTCGACAGGAGTCACTCCCAGACGACCTCCAATAGCGTTAGCAGGAGTCGTGTTCATTTCTTCACCGACTGTTACTCCCAATGATAAAGCCAGGGCTGTGTCGGTTGTTGAAAAAGATGAAGCGAAGCCGTTCACCCAGAAGACGACCAGGTTGCCTGATTCTGATTCAGCGTTGAATTTGAATCCATAATCATTCCAGCTGCCGTGGGTCTGAAGGGTTACGAGCGGCCGGTTAGCAGCAAGCCTGCGTTTTGGAGACGGATTAACCTGGTAGTCAATTCCGAAGGGAACATCGAATTTTCCCCCGTGGACCGTTACTGAAGTTACAAAATCTTCATTACTATTGTGAAGATTTAGCCCAAATTGCGCAACTGCCAGCTCGAATTTGCTGGCATTGCTGTTGTAGGCAGCAACCACTTCGCCGGCCGACTTCTCTGAGAACTTCCTGTCAAAGTGAAGCTCCAGCCTATTTAAGGCGAAATTGGTGGCATCGTCGTTGCCGTCACTGTAAGTACCTGTTACATCAAAGAAACCGGTGATGACCAGATCATCTGCCTCGGCTGCTTCTGCAGGTACCAAGGATGTTACTGCAAATAACATTAGTGTGAGTAGAATCGTAAAAGGTTTTTTCATTGTTTAACCTCCCAAGGTTGTATATTTACGATTTAGATACTTTTCTAATCAATTTCGATTCATTTAAGCCGGAACCGGTTCGGCTGTTTGTTTAGAATCGCCCTCGGCTGTTTGTTTAGAATCGGCCACGGCTGTTTGTTTAAGATCGCCCAGACCAGAAACGTCCACCTCACCCAGGACCTTGTCTATATCCAGCAGTATCTTTACTTCATCCTTGACTTTGCCCATTCCCATGATAAAATCAGTATTGATACCGCCACCAAAGCTCGGTGCAGCTTCGATATCGCTCACCTTAATCTCCAGCACTTCGGAGACAGAATCGACGAGAATGCCCATCTGGATAGGTGAATCGTGCATGACCACTTCGACCACAATGATACATGTCTTTTCAGTGTCTTCGACGGTTTCCATTCCAAATTTGGTTCTCAGCTCCAGAACCGGGATCACCCTTCCCCTGAGATTGATGACACCCCGGATGTAGTGTGGTGTCTGGGGGACCTGGGTTATGTCCATCAATCCGATGATTTCCCGGACGCTCAAGATTTGCAGCCCGTACTCTTCTTCACCGAGAAAGAACGAAAGGAACTTACTTCCTTTGCCGTCATCGCTCTGGCCTGTTGCACTGCCCTGGCTTTTCGCAAAATCCAGAGCTTTTGATACTTTTTCCTGCGTTGTCATTAAGACCTCCTAAGTTATTGTTTAACAGTTTCTGTTTTCTGTCCATTACTGTCCTTAATAGAAATACTACTTTGTTTAATTTTTGTTGTCCTGAACGACTGGCGAGCCATTGTCGCCAGTTCTATAGTATCCAGAATCAGTCCGACATGTCCGTCACCCAGAATAGCCCCGCCCGATACGCCGGGAACTTTGCCCAAACCGTCGCCAATGGGCTTGGCAACTACCTGCTGCTGGTTAAGCAGTTCGTCTACCATAAAGGCGCATGGGGTTTTTTCATCTCCAACAATTACCAGCAGGCTGTCAGTCATGTCTTCTATCGCCCCTTTTACGCCAAAGATTTCATAAAGGCGGTAAACCGGAATAACTCGGCCATGCAGCAAAACCATTTCACCTCGTCCGGCAACTGTCGAAATCTGATCAGCTTTCGGTCTGAAACTTCTATTTATATTGATAGTTGGAATAATAAAATGTTCTTTGCCGACTTTGACCAGCATGCCGTCGGTGATTGCCATTGTCAGAGGCAGTTGCATAGTAAACTCTGTTCCTTTGCCAACCTCAGAAACAATATTTATCCTTCCACCTAAAGCGTCAACGCCTCTCTTGACAACATCCATGCCGACGCCTCGGCCGGAAAGATCAGTCACGTTTTCAACGGTGGAAAAGCCGGGTCTAAAAATGAGTTCGAATACTTCGCTATCTGTCATGCCCTTATCAGTCTCTATCAAGCCTTTCTCGATAGCTTTTTTGACAATGCGTTCGCGTCTTAGCCCGGCACCGTCGTCTTCAATTTTTATGAGAACGTTACTACCGGCTCTCAAAGCTGACAGGCGAATAGTTCCCAGAGCAGGTTTATTTGTTTCGCTTCTGTGTTCTGGTGCTTCGATGCCATGGTCAACAGCGTTTCTAATCATATGAACCAGAGGGTCAGAGATAACATCAACCATATTACGATCGATCTCTTCGTCTTCGCCCTGTGTAATTAACTGTACACTTTTGCCGCTTTTCTGGGCGGCATCGCGAACTAATCTGGCCATTTTCTGGAAAGTTGCTTTAAGAGGAACCATCCTCATCGACATACTAAGGTCCTGAAGTTCTCTAACTATTTTTCCGCTGTGTCCGACTTTCTTTAATAACTTATGGTTGTCCCCAAGACAGACTGTTTCATCCTGAGACACCATCGACTGGGCAATCACCAGCTCTCCAACTGTTTCAATAAGCAGGTCGAGTCTGTCAGTGCGAACGCGGAGGGTAGAGCTGGCTGTCTGAGCTGGACCGGCAATCTTTGTCTGAGTTCTGAGTGCCTGGACAACTTCGGTTGCTTTGGCCGTTTTGGATTTAACCAGGGCAATACCGAGCTTATCTTCGGCCTGAGTGCTGGCCACGTCCTCAACCTGTTCACGGGTGGCGATATTTTCTGCCACAATTATATCACCGAGACGGGGAGCAGCATCTACGGCGTCAGATTCAAATGCCTGACTGTCTGCTTCCAGTTCATCCGGATGTGAAAGTCTCTCATGAAGGTCTGCTAATCCCGCTGGTGTGGCCAGTTCCTGTCCGGGCGAGCCTACTTTGGCAATCTCAGTAAGAGATTTCATTACATCAATCGATTGTAAGGCAACATCTGCATAAACTTCGGTATACTTAATTGAACCATCTCGGACACGTCCCAGCATTGATTCAACTACATGAGCCAGCTCTGTAATCTGAGTAAGTCCCAGAAATCCCGAGGTTCCTTTGATAGTGTGGAAAGCACGAAAGATAGAGTTGATGGCTTCATCGTCTTTGGGATCGGTTTCGAGAGTCAACAGAGAAGCTTCTGCCTGCTCCAGGTATTCTTCAGACTCTGTAGCAAATTCGCTTAAGAAATCAGCATCGATATCATCCGGCATGGAACAAACTTTTTCACCAGGGTTAGAGTCAGGAGTTTCTTCAGGAAAGTCAGGTATGTCAAAGGTTGCGATCTCCGAGTCCGGCTTGGATTCATCGGCTGCAGGAGCAACTGCTTCGGCGTCGGGGGAAGAGGAAGCTTCCGCATCATCCTGCTTTTCTTCTGAAGCTATAGCCTCCCTTTCCTCAGATTCTGTTTCAGATTCGGGAGAAAGGTCTATTTCTACTTCTGTTTCTGAAGATTCCGTTTTGTCTTTAGTATCAATATACTCGGCGTCAGTTTCATCATCGTCTAGTTCGTAGCTGGCGTTTTCAATAAGTCTGCCCAGAACTTCAACTGTCTGGTAGTCGAGTTTCTTTTCGCCCTCTTTTTCAGCCATTGCGATAAGTTCGCAGGCCGAATCCAGATAAGTGAAAGCTGGAGAATCTTCACCTGCTTTTTCCCGAACAACGGACAAGTATCCTTTTAGCTGTTCGAATTCAGCTGAGTCAATCTCATCGCGGGAAATCAAAAATTCAGCAATATCGTTAAGACTAACGTTGTTGTTTTTGCTATCTGAGTTGTTTAAATCATGGGTGCTCATATGTTGTGTTTAGTTTTCCTAGCCTTTTGTTACTTTTATAATCTTATCCTTTAGTGCGTCTGGCGTGAAGGGTTTGTTCAAAAAGTCGTTTGCTCCGGCTTTCATAATTTGAATAACTTCGTCCTTAGTGTTAACTGTAGTGAGCATCAAGATGGGGATTTTTTTAAAATTGGAGTCAGCCCTGACCGCCGTGACGAACTGATACCCATTCATTTCCGGCATATTCCAATCACATAGAATCAGGTCAGGAATAGATTCCTTAAGATTCTCCATCCCTTCAACTCCGTTCAAGGCAGTGGCAACGCCTTCTATTCCTATCTTAGACAGAGCCATCTTTATCATCTTCTGCATGGCTCCAGAATCATCTACCAGTAGTACTTTCAAATTCTCCATAATCTTACCAGGCCTTATCTAATTGTGTTATGGCTTTACTTCCTCAGCTTTTGGCTCAGGTTTTTTAGGTTTTGAAACAGGCTTACCTGATGAAAGAGTGTCCCGGATAAGTTTCTTGAATTCTTCCAGCTTAAAAGGTTTTGTTATATATTCCTGTACGCCCAGCTTTTTGGCTTCCTCGATAATTTCTTTACTGCTATTGGAGGAGACGACAAATATTGCGAAAGTAGCACCTGCCTCTTCTCTGACAGTTTTAACAAATTCATTTCCCGTCATATCGGGCAGGTTTTGTTCTGTTATTAACAGATCCACGTCGTATAGCTCTATAGTCTCAAGAGCGCTATAGCAGTTTTCTACAGCTATAACTTCAATTTCGTCTATATCAGAGAGCATATTTTTGTAGAGGACTCTGACTCTCTGCTCCGGATCGACTGCCAGGACTCTCTTGGTAGTATGTGTTTTGGTCTGACCTGCTCCCTGGATAATAGTGTTTACCGCTACCGAAAAAGTTGACCGGGTCAAAGGTTTGCAAAAAACAGCAGAGACATCGAGCTGTAACAAGGCGCTGTGAACTGACTTGTCCAGACCGGGGGTGTGGGTAACAACTATGCGAAGCGGGGCAGTACTCACTACCGACTCCATATCGCGCCTGTATTCTCTAATTTTTTGGACGACCTCTGTTCCGGGCATATCAAGAAGACTCAGATCCAAAATCATCAGTTCAAAAGTCCGACCCGTCGCTATGGCAACTGTATCTTCTCCGGTATGACTGTAATGGATTTCGCAATCGTCCTGATTGATTAGCGTTCCAATACTTAGAAGGGCAGCTTTGGAACCGCCGGCGATCAAGATGTGTTTGTTTTGCTTCCACTCCATAGTTGCTCGTCAATCTCTTAAATTATGAAAGCCTGCCTGAGTACCATTATCTTGTGCAGGTCTGCGATTTTTCCGCCTAAAGCAGGTAGAAATATCAATTATTTATTACGATTAAGCTGTGCGACATAATTGTGAAGCCCAGCCCCTCGGTACATAGTTGTCTTTCAGCTGTTATCTCTGTAGCTGAATGGTACTTTGCACTATAAAAGTAGTTTCGGCATCATACCTTTATCCTTTAGGCTGCAACTGGCACAATAAATCAGCTGTAAACAGTAATTTCAGCTGCTTCTTGAAGATTATTGACTCTATTCTTTTTTGAATAAAGTTGATGGATTTCTGGCTAACAGAAGCTGAAAAAAATAATACAGGAAATAAATGCTAAGATAGCTGTTCACAAATTGCGCAGACAGCTTATTGGGGTTCATAATGGAACATTTCCTCAAACTAATCGGTCCTGAAAGATGACACTATTATGACAAATCAGATTCCAAATTTATATAGAATGTCCCAGAAACAACATTGACCTGAAAGGAGTGATTTCATTGAAAAGAACTGTTAAAATAAACTTAGCAGCTATTCTATTTGTAGGAATTCTGGCATCTTCGGTTTTGGCGGGATTTACCGGTAAAGTAGTAAATTCTGAAGATAAGTCAGTTGTTTACGGGGCGACCATTACTGTTGTGGTCACAGGCAAGCAGCTAATAACTGATTTCGCTGGTAAATTTTCATTTCCACAATCTGTGGACCAGCTTTATGTAACAATATCTCATATTGGCTTTGCTACCCGAGAAAATGTTTTGATTACTGAGGGAGCAGATAATCTGATTGAATTAACGCCTTCTGATTCAAAACTCAATCCGATAGTAATAACCGCTCACCGTTTCCAAAAAGAGT
>JADFPZ010000037.1 GCA_022562075.1 Candidatus Zixiibacteriota bacterium
TAGCTCGGCGGCAGCTTTACTGTGATACCTGTTAGAACCCCGGTTTCGGGGAAATTCCAAACTAATCAGGGCAGTAGTTAAGGAGGTTTTCTTAAGTAAATGGCAGTAGCCGAAAAGAAGAGAAAGTCTATAACAACTAAACCGTCGAAACGAAAAGCCACCACGGCTAAGAAGACGACGAAGACCAAGACCAAAAAGGTCACCAAAAAATCCACAACAGCTGAATCGATTTCTACAACAGCGAAGAAGACGACTAAGATAGCTGAAAAAGTTGTCACATCGCGTCAGCGCCGAGTACTGGAAAGAGCAGAAGTGAAAACTACTGCTGTGGTATCGGCCGCATCGGCGATTACCGAAGAACCGGCAGAGATTCTGGCTGTAAAAGTTACTGATGTCGCCGGTGTTGTTTATGATGAAGCGGAATACCAGCAGATGCTTGAAATGTACGAAGGTACTTTGAAGTCAATCAAAGAGGGTGAAATAGTACTGGGTACAATTTTAGATGTTACCCGTGACGATGTCATTGTTGATGTTGGATTTAAGTCAGAGGGAATAATCCCTATGGATGAGTTCCCTAAACCGGTGAACATTAGTGTCGGCGACGAAATTGATGTCTACTTAGAGCAGATTGAAGATTCCAATGGGCAGTTAATTTTATCAAAGCAAAAAGCCGATTTCATGCGTGTCTGGGATAAAATCCGTGACATTCATGATTCCGGTCAGACTGTAGAGGGACGCGTAGTCCGCCGTATTAAAGGAGGACTGGTAGTTGATGTGCTTGGTGTCGATGCATTTTTGCCCGGCTCGCAAGTAGCGCTCAGACAGGTACCGGATTTTGACGCCCTTATTAGCAAAGGACTCGATGTAAAAATCATCAAAATTAACAAGAACCGCCGAAATATCGTTGTTTCAAGGCGCGTTGTCTTAGAAGAAGAGCGTGAAGAGATGCGCGGCAAACTTCTTGATGAGATTGAAGTCGAACAGGTTCGACCCGGCATGGTTAAAAACATTACCGATTTTGGTGTGTTTGTCGATCTGGGCGGAGTCGACGGTCTTCTTCACATTACAGATATGTCGTGGGGGCGCATCCGTCATCCATCCGAAATGGTATCGCTGAGTGAAACGATTGATGTCAAGATTCTTGATATTGACGAGAAAACCGGCCGTATTTCTTTGGGACTAAAGCAGATGACGCCTTACCCCTGGGAGAATGTCGAAGAGAAATTCCCTGTCGGCGACAAAGTCAAAGGCAGAGTTGTTTCAATTACCGATTATGGTGCTTTCGTTGAGCTGGAAAAAGGAATTGAAGGACTTATTCATATTTCCGAGATGTCCTGGACACAGCATATCAAGCATCCCTCGAAAATCATGTCGGCCAATGACCAGGTTGAAGCGGTAGTGCTCTCTGTTGATAAAGAGAATGAAAAGATTTCCCTTGGTATTAAGCAGATGGAGCCGGATCCCTGGCAGACAATTGAAGAGAAATATCCTGTCGGCAAAGATGTCAGAGGCAACGTCCGTAATCTGACTGCCTTTGGAGCATTTGTCGAACTGGAAGAAGGAATAGACGGCCTGGTGCATATTTCAGATATGTCCTGGACAAGACGAATACAGCATCCTTCAGAAATAATGAAGAAAGGCGACGATGTTGACATTAAAATTCTCAAAATTGACCATGACAATCGCCGCATCTCGCTGGGCTATAAGCAGCTTATCGAAGATCCCTGGCCTGTTATAGCTCAAGAGCATTCTGTAGGTTCTGAGTGTCTGGGTAAGGTTATCAAAGTTCTGGACAGGGGCGTGGTAGTCAGCCTGGATGACGAGGTGGAAGGTTTTATACCATCGGCGCAGCTTTCTCTTCAGGAAGTAAAAGACCCCTCATCGGCCTTTAATCAGGGAGATGAGATTCCCTTGCAGGTAATCGAGATTGATCCTAACCAGCGCAAGATAGTGCTGTCTGTGAACGCTTATTTCAAAAAGCGCGAACAAGCAGAGCTTGATGAATTCCTGACCAAACATCCCAGATTGTCGACTCAGACTATTGGAGAGGCAATGCCTAGGGCACTTAAAACTCAGGCGGAATCAAGCGAAAAGGAAGTCTCTGAACCTGCTTCTGAAGCTCAAACTAAAGCCGATAGCGAAGAGGTTCCTGCTGAAGCTGCCACAAAGACCGAATCTGAAGCGACAGCAGAAACTGAGTCTGAGACTGAGACTGAACCTGAAGCTGAGAGCAAAACCGATAGCGAGGCTGATGATTCAGAATCAATAGAGCAATTATAGAATTATCTTATATTTATAATAGATGGACAGCATAGCGGCAGGTTGATTATTGACCTGCCGTTTTTTATCTAAAATAGCCGGATCTTTGCTGGACTTTTCCAAGCGAGATCATAATTTGAAAGAGTATGAAAACTACAGTCTCTGAAAAAAAGGTAGCCTGTCATACTTTCGGCTGCCGTTTGAATCAATACGAAACAGAAAAGATGGCTGCAGGTCTTCGTCCGTTCGGCTTCGTACGGACCTCAGATAATAAAAATGAAGCGGCTGATCTATACCTGATCAATACCTGCACTGTGACTCATCGGGCCGACAGAGACTGCCGCAACTATATAAGAAGAATTGTCCGTCAAAATCCAAAAGCTCGCATTGTTGTTGCAGGCTGCTTTGTAGACTATGATCCTGAAACCGTTAAGGCGATAGAGGGTGTCGATGTTGTCATTCGCAATTCAGAAAAAGAGTCACTTAGTGACATTCTTAGCGCCAAGCTACCCGAGTTATTTGAGGCGGAGCCGGACAAAAATTGTTCGACTTTGATTTCAGATTTTTTTGAACGTAACCGGGCCTGGCTTAAAATATCCGACGGCTGCAATCAATGGTGTTCGTTTTGTATTATTCCGTCTGTCAGAGGAAGACTAAAGCATAAGCCGGTCAGGGAAATAATTACAGAAATCGAAAGCTTAGTAGAAAACGGTTACAAAGAAGTAGTGTTGACTGGAGTAAACATAGGCTACTATAAGGATAACTCAGAACAGATGCCTGCCAAAAATCTTGCCGCGCTCTGTAAGTATATTTTTGAAAATACAGATTTGCACAGATTGCGTCTGTCATCTATTGAGTCCCAGACACTGGGACCGGATTTAGTTCAACTCTATCAAGAATACGGTGGAAGAATCTGCAGGCACTGGCATCTGCCGCTGCAGTCAGGGTCGTCGCGAATCTTAAAACTCATGCAGAGACCTTATGATAGAGAAGCCTACATTCAAAGAGCAGAGCAAATCAAAGCAGTGCAGCCGAATACTATTATAGGGGCGGATGTGATTGTTGGTTTTCCGGGCGAAACCGATGAAGACTATATTCAGACCAGAAAACTGGCAGAATCGGGACTTTTAGACTATTTGCATGTCTTTAGTTACTCCGATAGAGCCGGCACCAAAGCTACTGCTATCAAGGACAAAGTCGAGACTAAAGTTATCCGAAATCGTAATATAGAGCTGTCTGAAATCTCAAAACGTATCAAGCATAATTCTCTTAAAAGACAGATAGGACAAGTTCTTGAAGTAATCCCGCAGCATAAATCAAACGGAAACGGCAGACTCTGGGGCATTACTGACAACTTTCTAAAAGCAAAACTTCCGGCTGATAGCAGCAGGAATAAATCAATACTGAGTCTCAAAGTGACCTCTTCAAGTAGTGAGTATCTTGAGGGGACAATCTTGAGCCAGAACTGATTCCGGCAAACTTCTGAATTTTTTTGCCAAAAGCTAACTTTTTTCCTACTCTCTCTGGAAAACATTTCTATTAATCGCATCCAAAATAGAAATCCAGGGCTATGGTTTGTGCGCTTAAATCTCAGATTACCAATAGCTTAACTCGCATTAGAGTTGATTGGCACGGCCGCTGCTATATCTATGCTCGGCGAACTATCGCCAAGGACTATTTATGTCAGAAAACGGAATGCGAAAACAAACGGATTTGATGAAGCCAGAAGGGCCGCCGAAATGAAGTGGCTGATCTTAGGGGGTGGCTTTGTGGTTGTCATGGTTCTGGTCGCTTTTGGCACACTCATGATGATTGGCGGCGATAATGAGCCAGTTAGCGAAACTGAAACAACGCATGAGTCGGCAAAAGTAAAGAAAGATGCGAAGAAAGAAAATAAGCCAAAAATGAAAGCTGACCAGACAGCAACAAAAGAGGAAGAAGACGAATCGTTGCTGTCAAAAATGATGGAGAACCTGGCCGTACTTGATTATGTGCCGGGACCGGATGAAATGATGACCCAGGACGGGTCAATGTCTATCAAGGATTCCACCGATGGAGCCAACTGGCTCGCCAAAGAAAAACATAAGCTGGTTAAGCGTGAAAGATCTCTGGAATTGAAACAAAGAGAATTAGAGAAAGTGGACCGCAAAGTTTCCCAGAAACTTCTTAGAATAGAACAAGCAGAGTCGTCCAGAGTAAATCAACTGGCCAAGCTCTACGATAGTATGGAACCCCAGGCTGTTGCACAACTGATGCGCAATCTGGAGGATGAAATAGTTGTCGAACTTTTACCCCGCATGAAAAGCAAAAATGCTGCAATAGTCTTGTCACTTTTACCTCCCAAACGTGCCGCGAATCTGTCTAAACAGATGATTACATTGGTGGAGAATTAGAATGGAATCGAAAGCGATGAATATATTTGACAGCCTGATACCAGCAACTAATGGGACTGCATCTATGAAGGGGGCTTCGCTTTCGGTTGAGCCCGGAAATCTTGAGTTTGCGTTTTTGATAGGGCAATCAATTCAAGTTCAGGAAGGTGAGCTCATTTCAGCACTTCCGAATCAGGAGAATATGAATTTCTTCGTAGATGGCGCTGACGATGTTGACAATGAGGTTCAAGTTTTTGCCGGAGTTCAAGTTTTTGCCGGAATGGAGAAGAAAGACCTTATGGTTGGCAATCAGCAACTTGGCCATGTTGCCCAATGGACAAAAGATTCCGAGTTACTGCTCTTTCCGACTGAAAATAAAGAGATGCCTCCGGGCAATTTTGATCATGAAGAAAATTCAGAAATAGTAGAAAATTTACGGCCATCAAAACCCTTAGATAAGAAACAGGCCAATACTATAATTGCCGATGATAGCGTGAAGCTGTCCTTTCCTAAAACGTCTCTCAAGCCTACGCAGTCAGAACTTCTGCCGGGTCTGTCTGATATTGATTTTCAGAAAGATTCGCACAGGCAGCTTACCGCCAACCTAAAGAATCTCAACGTCAAAGAAGTACTGATAAACGATAAGCTGCAGCCTGAGAAAACAGGAACTGAGTCAGTTGTCTCGCTTTTAGGGAGTGATCAGATGGAAAGCTTTATACGCTCAAGTATTAAAAGAGCAAATGTTGAAAATCGGGGGACGGTACCGAATGTTAATGAAAGCAAACAGGTCTCTGAAGAAAAAGCCTTGCCTGTTGGTGAAAAGTATTTGACCAACGGTGACATGATGAAAAAGCAAAACGAGCTCGTAGTTGAAAAAGAGTCGAATGCTCAAAAGGTTTTAGAACAGAAAGCAGAGTCGACAAAATTTGATTCACTCTTTAAAACCGGCAGCGTCGATAGCATTGAAGCCGGAAATACGGTCAAGACCAATCTATCAACTCTGCAGCCGCTAGCTCAGTTAAAAACAAGCACAGACGGGCATATTACAGAAACGGTGAAAATTGTACTTCCTGAAAATATTAAGCTGAACACCAATCAAAAGACTCAAACCATAATGATAAGAATTGAACCGGACCATCTGGGACCGGCCCGGCTCGAATTGAAAATGACAGACGATGTTCTATCTGCAAAACTGATAGTTGAAACAGTAGGGGCCAAAAGCATTCTGGAAAGTTCAATCTGGCAGTTAAAAGAGAAACTGGCTTCAGCTGATATCAAAGTTGAGAATTTGGAAATAAACGTGCGCAGTGAATCGCATAACAGTCACATGTTTGACAAACAGCCAGCTCATTGGCAAAACCAAAAGGCGCTCAGGCAGTTTAACCCGCCGGATGAAAGCTTCGTAAGTAATGAATCAAAGGAAATGACTGCGCCGACAAATTTAAGGCCGCAGTATGTCGGAGCAGGCGGAGTTAATCTCTTAGCCTAAAGGAGAACGATATGGGATTTATATCACCGATACCAACAGACTCACGGGGTAACCCGATAAAGACTGGCTCTCAGCAGGAACTTGGTCGTAACGATTTCTTGCAGCTATTGGTAACAAAACTTCGCTATCAGGACCCGCTCGATCCGGCTTCAGATGAAGATTTTGTAGCGCAGTTAGCGCAGTTTGCGACTCTGGAGCAGATGGAGAAGATTTCCGCTGGAATCGAATCTTCAACTCAGTGGGACTTTCTGCAGATGCAGTCGATTAACAATATGATGGCGGCCAACCTGATTGGAAGAGAAGTGAAAGCTGATTACCGAGGTTTGTATCTGCAGTCCGACGGCGAGGTTACCATCAATTTTTCTGTGGATGAATATGCCGAACAGGTCAGGTTTATCATCACCAATGGCGCCGGCGAAACAGTTGCTAATTTCACCAGAGATTCAATAGGACCTGGCTCTCACACGGTCGAGTGGGACGGCCGCGATTCACGTGGCAACAGCGTGCCCGAAGGTTATTACGCGGTTGAAATTGTGGCTACCGATGGCAGCGGGCAGGAGTTTTCTCCAAGCATGTCTATGGTCGGTATAGTTGAAGCAATTACTTATCGCGACGGTGGCGCCTACTTGCGTGTTAACGGCTCAGACATAGCCCTCGGAGATATTTCGGCGGTTGGTGAGCCGGGGTCATTAACTGAAGATGATGAATAATAAAAAACATGGAATGTTTTTCTAAAAGGAAAAGATATGTCAGCTGAACATGGAATACCGATAAGCAATCAGTCCCGTCCGGTAAATCTCTTAGAGATTGCCAACCGGACCGGCGGGTTAAAGCCGCAAAATAAAAGCAATAGAGAATCTTTTAATGAAGTTTTCAAAGCAGAGCTAAATGGCAGCGATTCGATTCAGTTTTCCAAGCATGCCGAAGCGCGGATATACTCACGCGGAATTAAGATGGATGCAGAAACTGTGGGTCGCCTGGTTAAAGCGATAGAAAAAGCCGAAGAAAAAGGTTCTAGGGAAACACTGATACTGGATAAAGACTCGGCCTATGTAGTTTCGGTCAAAAACAAAACTGTCATAACCGTATTTGACAAAGATAGTCTGCGCCAAGGCGTAGTAACAGCCATTGATTCGGCTGTAATAATGTAGGATAAGAAAAGTGAGAATAAATAACAAACAATGTAGAGGGTTGGACTCCATTCTGATGGAGAGGCCCAAAGCCACAGAAACGGAGGATGTAACATTATGATGGCATCACTATTTGCCGGTGTGTCCGGCTTGAAGAACCATCAGGTCAAGATGAACGTAATTGGTAATAACATTGCCAATATTAACACGATTGGTTTCAAACCGGGTCGAGTTAATTTTCAGGAAGCTTTGGTGCAGACGTTTAAAGGAGCCGGCAGACCATCGGCAATTTCCGGCGGTACTAACCCGGTGCAGCTTGGATTGGGTATGCAGGTTTCTACAATTGATAATCTGTTCCAGCAGGGCGGCCTGGAAACGACGGGACAAATCACCGATCTGGCCATTCAGGGGCAGGGTTTCTTTGTCCTGGGTGATGATAATGGCAACAGATTTTACACCAGAGCCGGTGCTTTCGGTTTCGACTCAGCTTCGCGGCTGGTAGACCCTGCCACAGGTCTGTTTGTGCTTGGACGTATGGCAGACAGTACCGGAAATGTCTCGTCATTGTCGGCAATTGATAAATTGGTGCTGCCTTTTGGTCAGCAGGATCCGGCCAACGAAACTACAACAATAACATTGACTAATAATCTTAACGCCGCGGCAACGGATTCTAATGCTAAATTGACTTCAGCAGGTATTTCTAACGTACTGTCAGTATCCGGCAAAGCCGCTGATGGCGTCGGTGGCACACATACCATAACGATTAGCGGTATTCAGGCCCAGAATGCCTCGTTTACCGGCGGAGTCGGAGCTTTAGGACTTTCCACAAGTCTGGGAAGTCTGGGAGTGAGCATCTTTGATGACTTCACCTTAACTATTGACGGTATCCGAACCGAAGCTGTTGCCGGTCTCAATGCCACTTCAACTATCGAAGATCTGATTAATACTATTAATCAGATAAATGGATTAACGGCACAGTTAACAGGTTCAGGCGAAGTAGAAATTATCAGGCAGAGAGCGGGTGATTCGGTCAGTTATAGTTTTGAGTCTTCTGATTCAGTTGCCGGAAACACTATAAACTTAGTATTTGGCATTCCGGCCGGCGCAGGAAACACTTTTGTATCTGCCGGAGGTGCTGCCTCAACCTTAACAGCGGTTGATAACTTTAGCCCCGACCAGGGTACGGGTCCTGCGTCAGGACCTGTCATTACACCATTGGGACTGATTTTTGACTCTACCAGCGGTCTGGCCGTTGGCTTGACCGGTATCGGCGGCGGCGGTATAGATGTCACTACCGGAACCGGAGGGTTGGCTCCCACAGCCTCAGGCAGCGAACTAATAATTGATACTGAAGCGACCACGCATGCGACGTCAATTCAGGTCTATGATTCACTTGGCGGAAAGCACACTATCTCGATCGAATTTTTTAAGTCTATTCTTAACAATCGCTGGGAGTGGACTGCTTCCGCTTTAGGCAATGAATTAATTACCAGTGGTTCAACGGGATATGTTTTATTTAACAACGATGGCTCACTAAATACATTTGAATATAATGGCGGGGCCAACGCAATTATAATTGATCCGCAAAATGGCGCCGGAAATATCAACGTCTCAGTTGACGCCGGCACTATCAACGGATATGACGGACTGACCGGATTTGCATCCGGCAGACACACCGCTACCATAGTTTCTCAGAACGGCTATGGCCTGGGTATCCTGCAGAAGATAACCATTGATCAGTCAGGAAACATCTCCGGGATATTTTCCAACGGAGTAAACCGAGTTCTGGCTCAGATTATTCTGGCAGATTTCAGTAACCAGGCAGGACTTTTGAAAGTTGGCCGGTCAATGTACCAGCCATCGGCAAACTCAGGCCTGGCGGTAGAAGGAATCGCCGGTGCTACCATCTCAGGTGAGATTACATCAGGCGCCCTGGAATCTTCGGCGGTGGATATAGCGCAGGAATTTACGCAGATGATTACCGCTCAGAGAGGTTTTCAGGCTAACGCCAGAATAATTACAACCTCCGACAGTATGTTGGATGAACTGGTGAATATTAAGAGATAATCAGTAATGATAAAAGTTACCCGGTTAAATAACAGTGAGCTTGTCGTCAATTGTGACATGATTGAATTAGTGGAAGCAATTCCGGAGACAATGATTTCCCTGATTACAGGAAAAAAGATCATTATATCCGAAGATGTCGATGAAATCATCAACCGGGTGGCTGAGTTCAAAAGCAAAGCGGGGAATCCGGTTTATAAGCCGGAGTCCCCGCATAATTAGGATGGAAGAGTAGCATGGCAGATGCTGAAGATAAAACTGTAGTTCAGTCCGAAGATCAAGCCGAAGGCAAGGCTGAAGAAAAAGCTGAAGGGGAAGCTGAAGGAAAAGCAGGAGCAGAGAACTCCGGCGGGTCCAGGAAAATGATAATGTTTGGACTGGTTGGAGTCGGTGCCATTGTCATGGGTGTAGTTCTGGCACTTTTTGTGCTGAAGCCGATGCTGTCTGACAACTCTGACGGAGAAGCAGAAGGACATGATAAACCAGCGGTACATAAGAAGAAAGCAAGCGGAAGACATGGAGCAGCAGCTGCCTCATCTTTTTACGCTGTCAAGGATATAGTTGTAAATCCCGCTGGCACGGCTGGTACACGCTTCTTGTCAGTATCGTTTTCGTTCCAGGTGGATTCACCGGAATTGGCCGATTTGCTGGAAAGCAAGGAAACTATATTAAGGGATGTGCTGATAACGATATTGTCAGCTAAGACAGTAGCGCAGCTAACTGATCCAAAACAAAAGGAAATAATCCGCTATCAGATAAAAAAGAGAGTCTCACAATTGCTGGAAGCAGAAGAAGTGATGGCAGTGTACTACACGGACTTTGTCTTACAATAAAAGGAATAAAGAGAATTGGCAAAGATATTATCACAAGCAGAAATTGATGAGCTGTTGACGACCGTTTCGACCGGCGAACAAGAAGCGGTTGAAGACCCGGCCATAACCAGCAGGAAGTCGTTAGTAGTCTATGACTTCAAACATCCAAACCGTGTCTCCAAAGATCAGGTTCGCACGCTTGAGAATATGCATGATAACTTTGCCGGTCATTACGGCTCGACCCTTTCTGCTATAATGCGTACTATAGTAGACGTTGATCTTGTTTCGGTCGACCAGATTACATATTCTGAATTCATAATGTCACTGGTGGCACCCTCGTGCACCTACACTATTAAGGTGCCTCCGCTTGAAGGCGTCTGTCTGATAGATTTTAATCCGACTCTTACCTTTTCATTTATTGACAGAATGTTTGGCGGTAACGGAAAAATCTTAGAGACTGAACGGGAACTGACCGGCATTGAGCGATCTGTCATGGGTCGTTTATCAAAAAAATTATATCGAGACCTTGAGAAATCCTGGGAACATATTGTTGAAGTTAATATAGAGCAGCACAGTTTTGAAACAAATCCTCAGTTTATTCAGATTATACCGCCTACAGAAACGGTTGTAGTTGTTTCATTCCAGCTCAAACTGTTTCAATCTACGGGGCTGTTAACAATCTGCTACCCATATATCTCTTTGGAGCCGATCATTATGAAACTCTCGGCTCAAAACTGGATAGACTCGCTCAAGAAAAAAAGTTTTGAAGTTGAACGAAAAGTTAATATGAGCAATATGGGAATAATCGAAGCAGACATAACCGCCGAGCTATTAAATACTGATCTTAAGCTCGGTGAGTTTTTGAAACTCCGAAAAGGAGATGTTATCAGGTCTGAAAAGAAAATTAGCCAACCGGTTTCCGTAATAGTTAACAATCGCAGGAAATTCCTTGCCAAACCGGGATTGTCGGGCAGAAAAAGAGCATTCCAAATAGTGGAAGTTACCAGAGACAGCGAATAGGAGTAGCGATATGGCTGACGAAATAAATGTAAATCCAACCCCGGACGATTCTACGCCACCTGTAGACGGTTCTATTGAACAGGAAGTAGAAGCGCCGCTGGAGTCAGAATCCGCAGAGTCGGAAGCTCCGCAGGAGTCAGAATCCGCAGAGCCGGAAGCTCCGCAGGAGTCAGAATCCGCAGAGCCGGAAACTCCGCAGGAGCCGGAAGCCGCTGCAGCGGAAACTCCAGAGGCAAAGGCTGAAGGACCTGGCGGGCGTAGTGACGAAGAAGAAAAGGAGTTGGAAGATGCGATGTTGAAAATGCTTGACGATCTTCCTCAGGAAAAGTCAAGCGCAGACGACATCAGCTTTGAAAGCAGTTCAGCTTCAAAAGCAGAATTCCAGCAGCTTTCGCAGCCATCGGGCAGTTCAGAACCATCGAACATTGATTTATTGATGGACGTCAACCTGCCTGTTTCGATAGAACTCGGTCGTACCAAAATGTCAATTTCTGATATTTTGGCGCTTGGCCCGGGCTCGGTAGTAGAGCTGGCAAGATTAGCCGGAGAACCGGTTGATGTAATGGTCAATCATAAACTTGTCGCCAGGGGTGAGGTTGTGGTAGTTGATGAAAATTTTGGCGTGCGTATTACGCAGCTAATTACTCCGGAAGAAAGGGTGAGAATTCTCGGTGAAGAATAAGATACTCAAAAACAGGTCGGTAATAGGTACGACGCTTATAGTAATAATTGCGCTTATTGGCTTAATCTTTATAAAAACTGATTACGTCTCAGCGGACAGAGTCAGCTTGCCAACTTCACAGTCTATGGATAATGTCTATTCACCTCTTACCGGTGTATCAGGAAGCGGCATGAGTGTGCTGCCTTCGTTAATTAGAATCATAAGCGCCTTGGTCATTGTAGTTGTCTGCATCTACGTCGGTATTTTTCTACTGAAGAAACTTATGAGCAAGCGAAACGGCCGCAGAACTATAAACGGAAATCTTGAAATTATTGAGACTATTCATATAGCTCCCCGCAAGTCTGTAACTCTATTAAGAGTCGGGGAGAAGTCTATCCTGGTAGGCACAACAGAAGGCAGTATGTCGCTTTTGTGTGAACAGGATGAAATAGAGACAGGCAAACTGCTGGTAGAGACAGAGCCGGAAGCTCCAACTCTTGGTTTTGGCGAAATGCTGAGTTCAGCAGTTGCCAGAGTTAAGGAAGTGGCCCAAAAGAGTAAGAAGACAGCAGTTTTTAGTAAACTGAATTAGCTGCATAGGAAATAGCGGCTGATAAACGACTTTCGCGACAGGATGTTGCGAAAGCAAAAAACATATAGGATATGAAAAGACTAATTACGTTTTTAGTCTGTATTGCAGGCGGAATCCTGCTGACAGCCAGCAACAGCGTCGCCCAGGCGCTGCCAAAAATTTCCATAGATATCGGCCAGACTACAGAGCCGTCTGAGTTGTCCTCTACTCTTCAGATAATTCTGTTAATCACTATTCTGGCGCTGGCGCCATCGATTGTGATTATGATGACGTCGTTTATACGATTCGTAGTTGTGCTGTCTTTCTTACGTCATGCCTTGGGAGTACAGCAGCTGCCGCCAAATCAATTAATTCTGGCACTGTCGCTGCTCCTGACATTTTTTGTAATGTCGCCGGTGATAGATAAAGCCTACACCGAAGGCATAAAGCCTTACATGGAAGAAAAGATAACACAGGAAGAAGCCTTTGAAATGGCAACGGCACCTGTGCGGGAATTTATGCTCTCGCAAACTAGAGAAAAAGATCTGGCGCTTTTTGTGAATATCGCAAAATTGGACAAGCCGGATAGTCCGGCAGATATCCCGCTGCATGTTATGATCCCTGGTTTTGTAATATCGGAACTTCGCCTGGCATTTCAAATTGCATTCGTTCTGTTTATACCATTTTTGGTGATTGATATGGTAGTGGCCTCAGTGCTGATGTCTATGGGTATGATGATGCTGCCGCCTATTATTGTGTCACTGCCGTTTAAAATACTTTTGTTTGTGCTGGTCGATGGCTGGTATCTGTTAGTAAAATCGCTGGTTGAATCCTTTCATATGTAGGATGAAGTAAAGTACGAAAGAGATAATATGACACCGCAAATGGTTGTAAGTATAGCGCGCGAGGCGCTGATGTTGACTCTCCTGATTGCAGGACCGATGCTGGCGATCGGCCTGATTATCGGATTAGTAGTTTCTATTTTTCAGGCAGTAACTCAGATTCAGGAAATGACTCTGACTTTTGTACCAAAGATAATAGGCATTGCTTTGGCGCTCCTGATCTTTCTGCCCTGGATGATCAATAAGTTAACTGATTTTACCCGCCACATGATTGAGATGATCCCCGGTTTAGCCGGCTGATTCAGCCCCAGCAATAGTTGGAATCAATTTCCCTGACTTGCGGTCAATTTTTCCGGATTTTTCAGCAGCCACCCCTCCAAGCTGTCTCACTGTAGGCGTAAGTCTCAATATTACAACAAGTTAACCCTTATGGCCGAACTGTTTCAAACCGGCATATCGTTTGATTTACATAGTTACGATAAGCTAAAAGTGTGAGGATTTTTGAGTGTTTGATTTTGTAACATACGGCGCTGATGAGCTTCAATTTCTACTGTTGATAATCTTAAGGACCTCGGGACTATTCATAATTGCCCCGATACTGGGCTATCGCACGGTGCCGGCTTCAATCAAGATCGCATTTGCACTTCTGATGTCTCTGCTTCTCAGCAGTACTCTTGACGCCAGTGTCCTGCCCGTGATTGAAAGCGAATGGCATTTGCTTGGTCTAGCCATGCGCGAAATTATAGTCGGGTTGCTTATCGGATTTTTCTTTCAGCTTATTTTCATTGCCATTCATTCTGCCGGCGCGCTGGTCAGTTATCAGATTGGTTTTGCCATGGTGGCGATGTTTGACCCGAACAGTTCACAGCGGGTTTCAATAATCGGACAGTTCTGGTTTCTGTTCGCAACGTTGATTTTTCTGGCGATAGACGGACACCACATTATGATTGAGGCTCTAGTAGACAGTTACACGGTCCTACCTATCGGCCAGGTCGTCTACGGCCAAAGTATTGCCACAGTTGTTGTCAAAGCAAGTGCCTATGTTTTTGTGCTGGCACTAAAAATTGCTGCGCCGGTATTGATGACTTTGTTTTTAACCGATGTGGCGCTTGGTACTGTCGCCAAGATGATGCCGACAATGAACGTCTTTTTTGTCGGCTTTCCGATAAAAATTGGAGCCGGTCTGATAGTTCTGGCAATGTCGCTGCCGATAGCAGCCTATGTACTTGAAAAAGGAATGAACTTCGTTAACAAAGAACTGCAGCAAATGTATTTCGCGATCGGCGGAGTCTAAAAAGAAATGCCGGAACAGGATTTTCAAGAAAAGACAGAGCGGGCAACTCCCAGGCGGCGCCGGGAGGCGCGCAAAGAGGGACAGGTTGCCAAGTCGATGGAGCTTAATGCCGCAGCAATCATCTGTCTCGGCTTTGCTTCGTTTTACGTGCTGGGTCCGCCTCTGGTCAGACAGGTTTACAGCCTGATGTCATACGTGATGGCCAATGCTCCGTTTATCGCGACAGCGGATGAATTATTCTTGAATCTGTTCACCCAGGTTGGCCAAAACTTCCTGATGATAATGCTGCCTGTTTTTGCAGTGATGGTCATTATCGCGGCTGGAATAAATCTGGTGCAGGTTGGCGTTGGAGTCAGCAGCAAAGCGCTCGGACCAAAGTTTGATAAAATTAATCCGCTCAAAGGTCTCAAGAAATTATTCTCGGTGCGTTCATTGGTACACGCCGTCCGGGACAGTATCAAGCTGGCCGTAGTCGGATTTGTGGCCTACAAAGTTATCGATTCAGAGTTTGATGGGTTCTTTCTCTACCCGGATATGACGGTAAGCCAACTGGCAACGTCATTGGGTTCACTGACGCTTTCGATCGCACTCAAGATCGGTGCATCTATTTTTGTACTGGCCGTTATCGATTACCTCTATCAAAAATACGAATATGAAAAGTCTATCCGCATGTCCAAACAGGAAATTAAAGACGAGATGAAAGATACCGACGGCTCTCCGCAGATAAAGGCACGTATCAGGCAAATTCAACGTGAGATGACCAAGAAACGGATGATGGCAGCCGTTCCGCTGGCAGACGTGGTTGTTACCAACCCGACTGAGATAGCTGTTGCCCTGAAATACAAGCGTGAAGAGCATGGCGCGCCTCAGGTTATTGCCAAGGGTGAAAGGCTAATTGCTCAGAGGATACGTGAGATTGCAACTGAGCACAACGTTCCGATAGTCGAAGACAAACCGCTGGCGCGCTCCCTCTTTAAGATGTGCGATGTCGGTGAGTTCATTCCGGACCAGCTTTATCGCGCCGTGGCCGAACTGCTGGCATATATCTACCGGCTTAACGGGAAAGTAATAAATTAATATGAAAGCTAAACAGCAGGGACTGATTGAAATTATCAGGAAGCGTTCCGATATTGTATTGGCGCTCGGCGTTATCGGAATTATTGCTGTTTTAGTTATTCCTATTCCGACAGAACTTTTGGATTTCGCTCTGGCATTTAACATTACTTTTTCTTTAGTCGTTCTTCTGACCACTCTTTATGTGACAAAACCATTAGAATTGTCTGTTTTCCCGGGAATGCTGCTGGTAGTGACGTTAATGAGACTTTCCTTAAACGT
>JADFPZ010000243.1 GCA_022562075.1 Candidatus Zixiibacteriota bacterium
CGTCGTCCCGACTTAAGTCGGGAATCCTCGCAATGACGGCTTTGCAACTCTTAATTGACACCAGCCTTAATTCCATCTACTTTGTCTCCCCAATATGACAAAGCACATTAGAAATTTTTCGATAATCGCCCATATAGATCACGGCAAGTCAACTCTGGCCGACAGGTTCCTGCAGATTACCGACACTCTGCCCGAACGTCAGATGAAAGAGCAGGTACTGGATTCGATGGATTTGGAGCGTGAGCGGGGTATAACTATCAAAGCCCACGCTATCAGGCTTGATTATAAAGCCAAAGACGGCACAAAGTATATCCTGAACCTGATAGACACCCCCGGCCATGTCGATTTTACTTACGAGGTCAGCCGCTCGCTGGCGGCCTGCGAAGGGGCGATTTTAGTAGTCGATGCCTCACAGGGAATAGAGGCGCAGACAATTACCAATTTATATCTGGCTCTCGATGGCGACTTATACATTCTGCCGGTTGTCAATAAAATTGACCTGCCCCATGCCAAACCTGACGAAGTGGCCCAAGAAGTCGCCGAACTTCTGGGTTGCGATGAGTCCGAAGTTCTGCGCTGCTCGGCCAAAAGCGGCCAGGGCATTAGCGAAATTCTCGAAGCTATTATCAGCCGGATTCCGGCGCCAACAGGCGACCCCGAGGCGCCCCTTCAGGCGATGGTATTCGACTCAATTTTTGATACATACCGCGGCGCTATGCCGTTTGTCAAAATAGTAAACGGCACCATCCGCAAAAATGATAAAATCAGATTCATATCAACCAATGCCGTTTATGATATCGATGAAGTGGGCTATCTTCGTTTGCAGAACGTACCGCTTGAAAAACTTTCGGCAGGTATGGTCGGTTATATTTTTGCCTCAATCAAAGAGTTAGAGCACACCAAAATCGGCGATACTATTACTCATGTTAATCGTCCTACTGCTAAGCCGCTACCGGGCTTTGTGGCAGTTAAGCCGATGGTTTTTTCGGGGCTATATCCGGCCGTTGCCGAAGATTTCAGCCGGCTGCGTGAATCACTCGAAAGGCTGACCTTAAACGATTCATCGCTGACATTTACACCGGAGTCGTCTGAGGCGCTCGGGTTTGGGTTTCGTGTCGGGTTTTTGGGGCTGCTGCATATGGAGATTATTACCGAAAGGCTGGCGCGCGAGTACGGCCAGACAATAATAAATACAGTTCCCAATGTTGAGTATCGGGTACACAAAGATATGTCCGGCCGCGTGGCAAAAAAGGGCAGCGGGGTTAAAGCAGAAATAGTTTCGGTTTATAATCCGGCTCAGATGCCGCCGCCGGGGGAGATTGGCCATATCGAAGAACCGTTTGTCGATGCCCAGATAGTTGTGCCGGGGGATTATGTCGGTTCGATTATGAAACTTGCCACCGAACGGCGCGGCGAATACAAAACCACCGAGTATCTTTCGCCGACGCGGGCAACTATATCATACGCCTTTCCGCTATCGGAGATCATTTTTGATTTTTACGACAAGCTGAAATCTGTTTCGCGAGGCTATGCCTCGTTCGATTACGGCATTCCTTATTATAAGCGCTCCAATCTGGTCAAGCTCGATATTTTGGTAAACGGTGACCCGCTTGATGCTCTTTCGGTCATTATCCACCGCGACAAAGCTTATCACTGGGGCGTAGCTCTGAACGAAAAGCTGCGCACTCTGATACCGCGCCAGATGTTCGAGGTGGTCATACAGGCTGCTATCGGCAGTAGAATTATCAGCCGCGCCACGGTCAAGCCTTTGCGCAAACAGGTCACGGCCAAATGCTATGGCGGCGATATCACCCGCAAACGCAAACTCTGGGATAAGCAAAAAGAGGGCAAGAAGAAGATGAAACAGTTCGGCAAAGTAGAAATCCCCCAGGAAGCCTTTTTAGCGGCCCTGAAGGTGGGGGAGTAGTATCATTCGACATATTAAAAGCCAATTGTTATATTAAATGAGTCAATTTTAAATACTAAATTCTGGGTGTATGTAATATTGCAATCGGAGTAGTATCTTGAGACAGCATGAAGCAGTAATAAAAGTAATGGAGGAAAACGGTGGCTATGCGACTTTTAAGTACCTTTACGAAAAGAGTCTTAAGGTTAAAGGGTCGACATGGAAAACTAAAACCCCGTATGCAAGTATAAGGCGCATAGTTCAAGATGAACGCTTTTTCTTCAAAATAAGACCAGGTCTTTGGGCTTTGAAAAGCGAACGTGAAATACTAAAGCGCAAATTTAAGTTTGAAGATTCAACGAAACTTGAAGAGAATAGATTCACGCATTCTTTTTATCAGGGGCTGTTAGTTGAAATAGGAAATCTAAATAATCTCGATACCTACGTTCCCAATCAGGACAAGAATAAATTATTTCTAAGCAAGAGATTGAGCGACGTTGTCACACTTCGGCAGATTTATCAATTTACAAATTATCAAACCGTAGCTCGAAGTGCTAAGACTATTGATGTCATCTGGTTCAATTCCAGGAAATTTCCATCATCCATGTTTGAGGTCGAATATACTACAAGTATGGAGAATTCTTTGGTGAAATTTGTGGAACTTCAAGACTTTAATACGAAATTCCGTATAGTTTGCGATGAATCAAGGAGAAGATATTTTGAAGATAAAATTTCCAGATCTGCGTTCCAAAGTATTAAAGACAGAGTAGATTTTTGGAATTTTGATTATGTGTCTGAACTTCATTCATACAAAGCGAAGCTTAATCGATTGGAGAAAGGTGTAAAGAAATGAAATCATTTATCTTTTTGACGAACGAAGGTAATACGTACCAACCCGGTTCAAAAAGCATTGAACCGGATATAGAAAATATGCAAGTGATTGGTATTGCTAACGGCAGCAACTCCGATGATGCATTTAAGAACCTCACAATTGAGAACAACTATTTATTCAAGACTAGATTCAATGATATATTCTCGTACGAATTATCGCCAAATTATGATAGAATATCCAAACACTATTATCTACAAAGCCAATTAGATTGAATTCAAAAGTAATTTTGAAACTATCCTATAAAGTACAAGTAAAAGGTGTTGAGTTTATTTAGTATGACTATTAGAACAGTTACATTTTATTTATTCTTCGTTTTAGCTTTTGCTTCTTCCTCCCAGGCCGCCTCGCTCTATATCCCGATGAACAAGTCCCAGACCGATCATCTCAAGGCCTATGGAGTGGTCTTCAAAGCTCTCGAAATGGGCAAAAAGGCCCAGTGGCTGCTTAACTATGAGGGCGGCTCTTTCTTAATCGACTATTCACCGGCGGTGGCTAATCTCTGTCTTTTGATGGGCGTGACAAGTGAAAAAATAACGTCCGGTCAGGAAGCA
>JADFPZ010000038.1 GCA_022562075.1 Candidatus Zixiibacteriota bacterium
AAGCAATTCGCCCGACTGACTTGTCGCTGACTCCTGCCAAAGCCAAAAAGTATCTGAAACCAAAGGAACTGAAACTTTATAGTTTGATCTGGAAAAGATTCGTAGCCAGTCAGATGAACAACGCCAAATATGACGTTGAGACAGTTATTATTGAGGGCGGAAAATTCCTGCTCCGGACATCTGCTCAGAGAGTAAAGTTTGACGGTTTCTTAAAAGTCTATGAAGAGACCAAAGAGCCGGATGAAAACGGCAACGGCGAAAACGGCAACAGAAAAATCCCCAAGCTCAAAGAGGGTGACAAAATCAAGCTGAATGAACTGTACTCAAATCAGTCATTCACCAAACCTCCTCCGCGCTACTCCGAAGCGATGCTGGTAAAAAGGCTGGAAGCTGATGGAATCGGTCGACCTTCGACATACGCTTCAATTATTTCGACTCTGAAAGACCGTAAATATGCTGATGGCGAAAATAGAAAGCTGACACCGACCGATCTTGGCAAAACAGTTAGCAGAATTCTGGTTGAAAGTCTGCCCGATATCTTTAATGTCAAGTTTACCGCCGAAATGGAAAAGGAACTTGATTTGGTCGAGGATGGCACCGACGACTGGGTCAAAGTTCTAAACGATTTTTATAAACCTTTCAAGAAAACTATTGATGCCTTAAAAGGGCGAGAGAAAAAAATAAAAGAGTCTCTGACCGAAGAGACCAAAATAAAATGCGAGAAGTGCAAATCGAATATGATTATTAAGTGGGGCAGAAACGGCCGTTTCTTGGCCTGCTCGGCTTATCCTGAGTGTAAATCAACCCGGCCCTTGCCGGAAGAAGAGGCTAAGTCCAAAACTGATGAAAAGTGTGAAAAGTGCGGTTCTGATATGATTATCAAAACCGGACGCTTCGGGCGATTCATGGCCTGTTCCGCTTACCCTGACTGCAAAAATGCCAAAGCACTTTCTTTGGGGATCAAGTGCCCTAAACCGAATTGTGGTGGCAAGATTGTAGAAAAACAGACTAAAAGCCGCCGTCTGTTTTATGGCTGCTCAAAATATCCCAAATGCGATTTCGCTTCATGGGACAAACCTACAGATGAACCATGCCCTGTCTGCAATTATCCTTTCTTAGTTAAGAAGTCCACTAAGTCCAAAGGTGATTTCCTGCGCTGTCCCGAGTGCAAGCACGAAAAAGAACTGCAAAGCGCCGACGCAAAGCCTAAGACGAAGACAAAAACTGTTACCAGTTAAGCAGTTTCCCTCCGATTTTTATTGCATTGACGAGCCAGCTCTGAGGCAATACTTTGAAGAAGTATGTTAACAGATCTGATGACTCAATTCTTCAAATATCTTCAGGCGGGTGGCAGATATTCTGATAACACGATAGCAGCCTACCGCCGGGACCTGACTCCCTGGGTTTCTTTTTTGGAAAAACAGTACAAAGAAACTCCATCCATTTCTCTAAACGACCCGGTTTTGTTGAGATCATATCTCAGGCAGAGACTGGAGAAAAAAATCGACAACCGCTCAATGGTCAGATTTTTATCGGCTCTTTCAAGTTTCCAGAAGTACCTCACCGGCCGTCGCGGCTATAAAGACTATTTATTTGAAATTCCAAAGATGAAATACAAGTCACAAATACCGAATTTTCTTACGCAAAAGGAAACCAGTCGCTTATTTAACAGCAAGATGCCGTCTAAGAATATGAATAAATACCAGATCATTCGTGACTATATCGTTCTGGCGCTTTTGTACTCAACCGGTATCAGACGCACCGAACTGAAAAATCTAAAAGTCAGCGACATTGACCTGAAATCTGGTTTAATAACCGTGCTTGGCAAAGGGAACAAACAACGTGTGGCACCAATGGGAGAGAATACAATTGCTGACGTAAAAAATTATTTGTCTATCAGAGAAGGTTTCTTAAAAGAGAAAAATAAAATGCGAGCCGAGTTATTCTTAAATAAAGCCGGTGAAGATCTCTCAGTACGCTCAATAAATCGGCTGGTCAATAAGTACGCCAGACAGCAGGGTCTGGAATTTACTCCTCACACTCTCAGACATTCCTTTGCTACCCATCTGCTCGAAAACGGCGCCGATTTGCTTTTGATAAAAGAAATTCTCGGTCACGCTTCGCTTTCTACGACTCAGAAATATACACACGTAACGGCAGAATCTATGAAAAAACAGTACAAGACGGCACATCCCCGTTCGGGATTCAGCAAATAGGAATTATTATGGAAATTCGTTCTACGACAATTATTGGATTGATACATAACGGCGAAGCAGCCATGGCGGGTGACGGACAGGTCAGCTATGATGATACAGTTCTAAAAACCAAAGCCTCAAAAATTCGTACTATGTATGATGATAAGATTCTTTCTGGTTTTGCAGGCGGGGCAGCCGATGCTCTGGCTTTGTATGAACTGCTGGATAAGAAAATCGAAGAATTTTCAGGTAATCTACAGCGGGCCTCCGTAGAACTGGCCAAAGATTGGCGCACAGATAAAGCTTTGCAAAAACTTGATGCAGTTATAGCAGTAACCGACAAAGAGCATATTTTTCTCTTGAGCGGCAACGGGGATGTCATTGAGCCGGATGACGGAATTATAGCAATTGGTTCGGGAGGTTCTTATGCCTTAGCAGCAGCCAGAGCGCTTCTAAAATTTAATTCAAAATTTTCGGCGGCAAAAATAGCAGAAGAAGCACTAAAAATTGCAGCGGATATCTGTGTCTATACTAACAGCGAAATAATTGTGAAGAAGTTGAAATGAATAACAGTTATCTGACTCCCAAAGAAATTGTCTCCCATCTTGATAAATATGTTGTCGGCCAGGACAACGCCAAAAAATCTGTAGCAATAGCTCTCAGGAACCGCTGGCGCAGACAGAACGCCGACGAAGATATTCGGCAGGAAATCATGCCTAACAATATTATAATGATGGGTCCGACCGGAGTAGGTAAGACAGAAATTGCCCGCCGGCTGGCAGATTTGGCCCATGCCCCTTTTATGAAAGTAGAAGCTTCGAAATTTACCGAAATCGGTTATGTCGGCCGCGACGTGGAATCAATGGTGCGCGACCTGGTGGATATTTCGGTCAACATGGTCAAACAGGAAAAATCAAAGGATCTGAAAGTAAAAGCAGAAGAAATGGCGATAGAGAGGATTCTGGATATAATGCTGCCGCCTCCGAAAAGAACTGCCATCGACGCCAAATTGCCTGAATATGAAAAACCGGACACTTTCGAAAGGACCAGAGAAAAACTCAAAAGCCGTCTGATTGAAGGCAAACTCGATAAGCGGGAGATTGAAGTTGATGCGCCGCAAAACCAGTTTCCCGTAGTTGAAATTTTTTCTCCGATGGGCATGGAAGAGCTGGGAGTTAATTTTCAGGAGATGTTTTCAGGAATGATGCCGCGCAAGTCAAAAAGACGCAAGATGCCGGTTGACCAGGCTAAAAAATTCTTAGCTAACGAAGAACTGAACAAATTGGTCAATATGGATGAAGTCATTCCCGATGCATTGAACCGGGTTCAGGAATCAGGCATAATTTTTATCGATGAGATTGACAAAATTGTAGGCAGCGAAGGCAAGTCCGGTCCCGATGTCAGCCGCGAGGGTGTGCAAAGAGATATTCTGCCGATTGTTGAGGGCAGCAGCGTTAATACCAAGTATGGCCTGGTTCAGACCGACCATATTCTATTTATTGCGGCCGGTGCTTTCAGCTCGACCAGCCCGTCGGATCTGATTCCGGAACTTCAGGGGAGATTCCCAATCAGAGTCGAACTTGATTCTCTGACCGCCAAGGATTTTGAACGCATCTTGACTGAGCCAAAAACATCGCTGGTTAAACAGTACCGCGCTTTGTTAAAGTCAGAGAAAGTTGAACTGGTTTTCTCGGAGGCCGCTATCAAGAAAATTGCTGAGTATGCTGAGCGGGTAAATACCGCCTCTGAAAATATCGGCGCCAGAAGACTCCATACTGTGCTGACAACACTATTGGAGGATATTCTATTTGAACCTCCGATATCCAAAAATAAAGTGACCATTTCTGCTAAGATGGTAGAAGAAAAACTCTCAGAAATAGTTGAGAGTGAAGATTTAAGCAAGTACATTCTCTAGCTCGTTTAAAGAACGAGCCAGCGCTGTTACATTTGATAGACTCTGATATCGCCGAGGAAACTGTTGGCGGCTACGTAGAGTTTTGATTCCGCCTGGTCGTAGCCGGGTGTATTGTACTCAAGAGTATTGCTTAACCCGGACGTTCTTTGCCCACCCAAATCAATATCTCCTATAAAATTCGAGCAGTGACAGAAAAATGCTGTTTCTTTGGAGATGAAAATTCGGATATCACCTACAAATCCAGAAATTACAACGCGGTTAAGACCTTTGGATAAAATTCCTTCGTTAAGTATTAGTTCCAGATCACCAAGTCCCACAGAGATTTCTACATTGCTCAGGCTTCGTCCTTTGCAGTCAATGAACATATCACCGAGCACTTTATTATAGCGGAGCCTGCCGGTAGTTTCGAAATTTTGATAGTCGCTGGATTCTTGATGGGATGATTCGGTCGGCTTTTTTGGTTTTGGCGGAGGGGTTGGACTGGCAGGTTTGCCAGTCTCAGAAGCAGCAGCAACCGGATCTTCAGTATATTCGGTTTTTTGAGGTTCCGGCGCAGGAGAAAAATGGCTTTTGGTGTCTGCATGAATTGTAACTGTAATCGTTTTGCTCTCTTTGTCTTTTTTGCGAATAATAAGCCAGACCCCGAAGGCTATCAAACCAAAGGGAATCATAAACGAGATAAATTCGCCAAAGTCAAACCAGAAAAGTCCGATAGACTCCATCAAGAAAAACAGTCCAAAAAATATCAGAAGTCCGCCTATGACAAATGTAGATTTATTCATTTTTTTCTAACCCATAGTTCTCTCAGGGTTTACTTACGTAATATCAGTCCAACAGTTGCCTCTGGCAAGTATTTAGAGAAGCAGCGCCAAACCCTGACAACTTTACTTGACATTTGGCTGATTCTCTTCTTTATTCTGCGCAATTTGCTCAGAATTAAGATGGCAACTATTTGATATAAAGGAGGCAATATGCCGCGTTCACTTTGCCAGATAACAGACTTTAGCGCAGCCGAACTGAAGGAAATCTTTGAGATAACTGAGCGAATGAAATCAGGACAGGACAGTTCAAAACCTCTTGAAGGAAAATCGGTCGCCTGCATTTTTACCAAAGCATCACTCAGGACCCGAGTTTCTTTTGAAGTTGGTATCAGCCAGCTTGGAGGTAATGCGGTCTATATAACCGATGCTGAAATCAAGCTGGGGCAGAGAGAATCTGTAGCCGACGCCGCCCGCGTATTATCCCGATATGTTTCGATGATTATGATCAGAACTTTCAAGCAGTCCGATGTTGAAGAACTGGCAAAATATGCTTCGGTACCAATCATTAATGGCCTGACTGATTTGGTGCATCCCTGTCAGATTCTCGGAGACTATTTTACGGTCTTAGAGGCAAAAGGCGAAAAAGATAGATTTGTAGTCTCTTATTTAGGTGATGCTAACAACATCACCAATAGCTGGCTTAATCTGGCTTCTCTCATACCAATGGAATTACGGATAGGCACAGCCGAAGGATTTGAGCCGGATTCAGATATTCTCAAGCGGGCTAAAGTCAACGGCGACAGCAAAATAGTCATTACAAACGACCCTAAAGAAGCAATAGCAGGTGCCGATGTAGTCTATACTGATGTTTGGGCCTCAATGGGGCAGAAACATCTGGGTCAGGAAAAGGCAGAGAAATTAAAAGAATTTCAATTAAATAGCTCTCTGCTTGCTGAGGCCAATTCTGATGCGATGGTTTTGCACTGTCTACCGGCTGAGCGGGGAAAAGAAATTACTGACGAAGTGATGGACGGTCCCCAGTCGAAAGTGTTCGACCAGGCCGAAAACCGGCTGCATATCCAAAAAGGAATTATGAAGTTCCTTTTGAAATAGCACCGCCAACGGCAGGCCACGGCTGCAGGCAGAGACGAAAGGAGTATAACCGTATGCGTCCTCGTAAAGCTTTGCTGGTTTTTGGGCTTGCCGCTGTCACCGGACTTAGTCTGCTGGCTATCGGTTGCTCAGGCGACAGCAAATCATCGAACCTGACACCGGGCTCTCTTTCGGACCCGAATTTTGTTGCAGTTCAAAACGAAGTTAACAATCTGATTGACTCTACTGTTTCGTATATTTCCTTAGGATTGAAAAATCTATTAGTACTTCCGGGTGATACTGATGTAATAATCGTGTCTTACGGACCGACCCCCGGAGATTCCGTCAGCGCTGATTATGTCTATGAAAACGGTTGGCATATTGTTAGCTGGACCGGTAGTTTTTCAGGAAAGACATCGTCATTCAAGGACTCTATTCAATTCCTGGATAGTCTTGGTCAGCCTCAGCAGGATAATAACAGTACTGAAACACTGATTTATAAGCACAGGTGGGTAGAAATCTCTTTTGATACTACTGTAAGTTATACCGATTACTCAGGCGTAGTTGCCTTGACTCTGGATAATTTGGGCTCAGGCAGTGCCACAGTTAACGGTTTTCACAGTTTTGATGTTTCCATAAAGATAGTAACGGTGGACTCAACTGTCTGGAGGGATATTTCTGTTGAAGGTACAGTATCAAATCTGGCTATCATTGATGTTCCTGGCGGCTGGCTGCAGAATTGTCCTTTGAGCGGCACTATCGGGGCGACTGCCAATATGACTTATACTAAAGATAACGGAATTCCTGTAACCAGTGATTGGAGTTTCTCAATGAAGTTTACAGACGGTTTAATCAGTGTCAACGCTGTTTCGGGAAACACCGCTTGGTCTTATACCGAGCAGGTATGTTTTGCTCCGTAATAATAAGAAAAAGCTTTATTGTAGTATGAAAGCCCGGCTAACTTCCGGGCTTTTTTATTTGCCCAAAATAGGATTTATAGATTCTTTTAATCTGATGAACGAGATAATTAAATATCCCGGCTGTTTCGTCTGTGGGGATGATAACGATTTTGGACTTAAAGCAAAATTCTACTATGAGAGTGGTGAAGCAATTACCAGAGTCGTTGCAGACAAGCGGTTTGAAGGCTACCGCGGGATTTACCATGGCGGCATAATTTCGTCATTGCTGGATGAAGTAATGATTAAGGCCATCCTGGCTGAAAACAAGTATGCCGTTACAGCCGAGATGAAAGTCCGCTTCAAGAAACCTATAATTACAGGGGAAGAGCTTAAGATCAGCGGACGAGTATGCAGTCGCAAGGGACGTCTTTTCTTTACTGAAGCACGGGCCGTTCGACAGAATGGTGAAGAAGTTGCCTCGGCTGAGGCCAAATGTATTGAAGCAAAGTCACAACTAAAAGCCGAGCTGATGAAATCAATCAGCTAGACAAATTAGCTAAAATTTTGGCAGGGGAAATGGTACTAACTGATACGGCTGACAACTGCGGCAAACCTGGACTTGTTTCTATCGGCATTCTTCTTATGAATAAGGCCGTCAGCTGCCGCCCGATCCAGAAGACGGGTTACCTGCTTATAAAGCTTCTGAGCTTCGTCTTTGCTGGTTGCCAGGCGCAGCTCTTTTATCGCTGCCCGGAGTCGGCTACGTTTGCCCCGGTTGCGCTCGCGCGCTTTGGCGGAAGTTTTCACCCGTTTGACACAAGACTTATGAAGTGGCACTATTTTGTTCCTCTAAACATTTGTTATCCTATTTCGCCCGACAAATTTAATCTTTTATCAAAAATTGTCAACAGTTAATAAAAAAGAGAGTTCTCTGGCCAGAACAGCCGGTTCCGTTTCGGGGGCAACAGCTATATCCAGGGTGCTGGGGCTTGTCCGGGAGCAGGTAATGGCTTTCTATTTCGGGGCGGGGATTGCCACAGACGCTTTTGTAGTTGCTTTCAGGATTCCCAACCTTCTCAGGGATATGTTCGCCGAGGGAGCCTTATCTTCGGCTTTTGTGCCAGTTTTTAAGCAAAAATTAGTAAATGAGTCGGAAACTGAAGCCAGAAGCCTGGCGAATATTGTGGCGACTTCAATACTGCTTTTAGTAGGGCTAATTGTGCTGTTGGGGATAGTAGCGGCTCCGGCGATAGTCTATATCTCGGCCAACGGATTTACATCGAACCCCTTAAAGTTCGATCTTACAGTCAACCTGACCAGAATAATGATGGTTTATCTGCTACTGGTCTCTTTGTCTTCGCTGGTCATGGGGATGTTGAACTCCTACGGAAAGTTTGCCATTCCGGCCATCTCTCCGGCACTTTTCAATCTTGGTACAGTTCTGACTGTTCTGATTTTTCACCGGTTTTTTGAGCAGCCTGTTTTCGCACTCGCCATAGGTGTGGTCGTCGGAGGTGTGGCGCAGCTGGCAATTCAACTACCGGCGCTCTTTAAAACCGGCTACCGGTTTTATCCCAACCTAAACTTTTTGGACGAAGGCATGAAGAGAATAACCAAGCTCTTTGTGCCCATGGTAGTAGGGCTCTCGGCCGGAAGAGTCAACATTTTGGTCAGCACTCTGCTGGCATCGTTTTTGGCTGAGGGCGCCTTGTCTTACCTGAATTACTCATTTCGATTAATGCATTTTCCACTGGGTGTTTTTGCCGTTGCCCTGGGAACAGTTGCCCTCCCAAAGGTATCTGAACTAGTCGCCAAAAAAGATTTCGATAACCTAAGCAAGACCTTTCAGCAGACAATCGGGTTAAACTTTTTTATCGTGATACCATCGGCAGTAGTGCTGGCATTGATTGCGCCAATGATAATCAAATTGATTTATCAGTGGGGAGCGTTTGACGAGATTGACACTTCTAAAGTATCGCTGGCCTTATTGCACTATTCCTACGGGCTGATAGGTTTCGCAGTTGTAAGAGTTGTAGCTCCCTTCTATTACGCTTTTGGCGATTCCCGGCTGCCCATGCGAGTTTCTTTAGTGACAGTTGTGGTCAACTTGCTCTTGTATTATCCCTTGATTCAGGTGCTGGATTTTGCCGGTCTGGCAGCGGCTACATCGTTGGCCGGTCTCTTAAACGCAACTTTGTTACTCGTCTTTTTATCATCCAAGCAGATTAAAATTAACTGGGGAAGAATTCTGCTGAATCTTTTCAGAGTGGTCCTGGCGGCATCATTGGCCTTTTATCTGGCCAAGATTACACACTTCAGCTTTTCAATTGAATTCGAGGTCTTAAACAGAGCCGCTGAGCTGACTTCAATTCTTTCTGTCGGCGGCGTTGCATATTTCATTTTCTGCCTTATCTTTAGGGTTTCAGAAGCCGTTAAAATCGGCAAGTGGATCCTGAAAATTATTTTCCGTAAGTAGTAGTGCTAAAGAAATACCCTGGTCTTTTTTTTCTGATTCCGGTAGTAGCCGGAATTCTGTTCACAGATATTGTCCGACCGACAGGCTGGCTATTCCTGCTGCTCTGTCTGATTTCGTTTGTTGGCGGATTGGTTCTGCTTCAACGAGAGTCAGCCCGGTTTTCGATTATTTTATTTGCTCTTTGTCTCTTTTTTTTCAGCGGTTTTCATTACGCTCTTAAGACCTATAATTTTGGTTCAAATCATATTGTCCGATTTATTTCGGAGAAGCAAAGCTATCATATTTACGGAGAAGTAGCTGACTGGCCGGAGCTGAAGCATAACAGGACCGAACTTACTATCGCCATCGACTCTCTGGGCAATGGCACAAATTTTCCAGTAAAAGGCAGCATCCTTCTAAAACTATCAAACACAACTACGGCACTGCAGCGGGGAGATAAAGTAGAATTCTGGGGAACTATATATCCTGTTAAATCTCACCATGGTCCGGGTGGATTTGACTACGCCAGATACTTGAGGCACAAAGGCATCCATGGAATTGTCTATTTGCCGACTCTCTTAAATGTCCGAGTGGGTAAGCCGGGAGGAAAAGGCATTATCGCCTATGTCGATTTACTGCGAGAAGAAATTTCAGAAAGCCTGTCACGAAATCTTTCGGAAGTTGCCGCCTCGCTCTCGGCCGGTTTTCTTATTGGTGAAACCAGAGAAATTCCGCCTGACATCTACAGATGGTTCAGAGACTCCGGGACACTGCATCTTCTGGCTGTTTCGGGCTCGAATGTGGCTTTGGTGATTCTCTTTTTGATAATAATTCTTCGTCCATTAGCACTGCCTAGAAAGAGACGGGCTCTGGTTTTAATGGGCTGTGTTATGCTCTTTGCGCTGCTGTCGTATGGAGAACCATCGGTGGTAAGGGCTTCATTGATGGCTATTTTAATATTACTGGCAAATGTTTTTGAGCGCCGCTACAACTTAAATCAGATAATTGCTTCTGCCGCCATGCTCATACTTCTGGCGGCGCCGACTCAATTGTTCAACGTTGGCTTTCAACTTTCATTTGTGACTGCCTGGGGATTGATATTTGTAACACCCAGAGCGGCCAGACTTTTCGAAGCTGTTAATCACAAAGGCTGGTACCGCTGGCTGGTGCTGCCGTTTATGATTTCGCTGATTGCTCAACTATTCTCAATGCCTCTGATCGCATTATATTTCGGAAAAGTGCCGGCAATTTCTGTAATTGCTAATCTCGTAATTATTCCGCTTGTTTCAATCGCTGTCGTGGGTGTGCTGATACTTCTACTGCTGGATTTTATACTCCCTATCTTGGGGGCGTTTTTTGGTTCACTTCTAGATTATTTTATGCAATTAGTCTTATACTTTCTAAGTCTGTTTGGAGAAGAGCAAAGCGTTATTGTCAATACCGGCGATATTTCCGTTCTGGCAGTAATTTTATTCTATGGTCTGCTGGTCCTGGCTGCATTTTCTATGAGCAGCAAACTGCTTCGGCGAGTCACTGTTTTTGCTACTTCAATTGTCATAAGCATGGCCCTGCTGAGTAGCTTGGTTTCTGCTTCCTTTCGTTCTAATGACTTTTGCACAGTCGATATTTTTAACATTCCCGGTGGCACGGCGATTTTGATTTATCAGAATCAAAGCCAGGTGCCAGATTTGATAATTAGCGGCTTGACCCGGAAACCGTACCCCATAGATGAACGAATCTTCAGCCCGGCCTTTGATGAATTAGGTGTGGAGGGGCTCGGCCAGGTTTTTGTGATGTCATCAGAGTATGGGGCAATTGATGATATCTACAGACTCTGTCTTAGCTACGAGGCCAAGTTTGTCATAGTCGACGCCAGGATAGAAAAGAGCTTTTCGGACATCAGCCGGACACTTTTTGGAAATTACGGCACAATCAAAATTGAGTCATTTTCAGCAGAGAATTCTAAAAAATCATTGCCGGGCTATTATCCCTCGAAAAATCTTATAGAGCTTGAATTAGATAATTCGGCGATTTTGATAGCAAATCAGAATATTCTGTCTGGTGAAAATAGAGTTTCCTTAGCAAAGCCGTCTATGGTCATATATTGCGGAAGAAGCAAGATAGCCCGGTCAGAAATTGAAGATTTTATAGAAAGTCAAAGCATGTTAGAGCAGCTGGTCTGTTCAAGAATTGAACAGAAGGGGGCTGGTTCATTGTCTGCCTTAGAATACGAGAAAATAGTTACGGATATTGGGCAAACCGGAGGCTGTCGGATCAAGCTTAAGAACCGAACTGACAGTAGTTTCCAAGTTTCTCAGTTTTGACGTTTCTACCTTAAGTTATCTCCTGAAATACCCGATAAATAAAGGGAATTGAGCCCGAATAAGGGACTATTCAATTATCTTGGGTCTGTCAGAGGGAATTAAATATGAGTTTGTCAGGGAATTTAAAAACGGTCTCATTCTCGGATATCCTGCAGTTATTGTCAACGGGCAAGAAGACAGGAGTTCTGGAAGTAAACACCAGTGCCAGGCAAAAGGAAGTAGCGTTTAAGAACGGCAACATCATTTACGCCTCGTCATTGAATACTACCGAAGATTTGCTGGGGAATATGCTGCTGCGTAAGGGAAAACTATCCAAAGACCAGTTGGAGCGTGCCATAACTCTGCACAAGCAGACCGGCAGACAGCTGGGTACCACTCTTGTGGATATGAATCTTTTTGAAAAAGATGAAATCGCAGAGTGTCTGAAATTTCAAATTGAAGAAATAGTCTATAATTTGTTTTCCTGGCAGGAAGGGAACTTCGTTTTCCACGAAGGCACCAGCCCCAAAAACGCACCTTTTTTAGTAGAGCTTACCACCATGAGTATCGTCATGGAAGGTACCCGCCGTATTGATGAATGGCTGGAAATTCAGAAGGTGCTGCCGCCAGACGAAATGATGTTGTCTGTAGCCGCTTCACCCAAGACAAACAGTGATGAAGTCAGACTGACCATGGAAGAATTTCGGGTGCTGTCCATGATAAATGGCAAAAGAACTTTGCCGGAAATGATACAAGCTTCGCCTTTTGGGGAGTTCGTCACTTGTCGTGCAGTTTACAAGTTGATATTAGGAAATTTGATAGAAGTAACGGGCGAACGTGAAGAAAGTAGTGAAGAAAAAGAGGATGAAGAAGAAGCAGTTCTGTCTCTAATCTTTTATCTGTTCAGCAACGCCTTTTACAGGATTCGTACTACAGTAGAGGATTTACTGGGAGAGAACAACACCAGGTTTTCAAATTTTGCTTCTCAGTATCGCTCAGGAATTTTGAGTTATTTTCCGGGGGTAGATCCAGGCTCAGAATTGATGCCCTCACAGGAAAAATTCCTTAGCGCAGTCAGATCAATTCCTACTCATATCCGGGTGCATGTATTGCTTAGCGGTTTAACCAGCATGCTCACTGAACAGCTGGAATATGTATTCATGATTTTGGGCGAAGGTCCTTTCCGGAGCACGCTTAACGGAGTAAAAAGAGAAATATCCGAGCCGCTGGCAAAGAAGCGGGATTTAGTCAAGAAATATGGAATAGAAAACGATTACTATAGATCCCTGAAAAGGGCAGAAAAAGTAGTTAATATGGTACGAGGTGAATAAGATGAAGAAGAGTTTGTTCTTTGGAATTTTAATTAGTGCAGCGTTGGGCAGTGATGTCCAGGCCGCCAACTTGGCAGTTATAGCCAGTCCGCCGACAATGTTCAACCTCTTCGTATTGATCGTTGCCGGGGCCTGTTTGTTTGGTTCTTTCCAGGTAATGGGGCAGGTCAAAGGTGGTTATTTGAGCAGGAGCTGGCAGATGTTTTTCTTTGGTTTCGTGCTTTTGGCGATAAGCCAGCTGGCAAGTATCGCTTCGGCAATGGAGTTTTTTACACTGCCGGAGCTATTTACTCCATTAATGCTGCTGCTGATGTCGGGTCTTTTTGCATTTGGCGTTTTTAGCGCTAGAAATACGTTAAGCTGAGAATTTACTTGTTAATTGGCGTTAAATTTGGCTTGAAATAAAGTAGGCGCAAGGTGGAATTTTTAATTGCACAAGAACTTATGGCAAAACAAGTTACAATGAGTGTTTGTTTTTATGGCGACTGTATCAGAATTAGATGATAGAATAGAGAAGTGTCAGAGAATTTTGGACTCTGACCCTAACTCACAGATTTTTGCCGCCTTGGCGGAGGCACATCGCAAAAAGGGAGACTTGGATCTGGCTTTTAGAGTGTGTAAAAACGGGCTGAAAGTGCATGACGATTACGGCTCTGCTCATGTCGTTATGTCCAAAATAAATCTCGATCGTGGTCAATATGACTGGGCCGAGATTGAAGCCAAACGTGCAGCTGATCTTGACGGTCGTACCCGCTCAGTCGAACTTTTGCTGTCAGAGATCTACATCTATAAAGGCGAATTTTCGCATGCCATAAAGCTCTTGAAGGAACTCCTCAGCCGTGACCCCGAAAATCCGCAGATTCAAAAACTATTAGAGATTGCACAGAAAATTCCGGAAGAACAAAATGCCTATTTGGACGAGACCATAATTACCGGAGCCCCGTCAGGCAGCAGCTCAGATTCAGCTGACGCAATTGACGAAACAAAAACTGAGACAGCCAAGCCATTTGAACTGCATGACATTCTTACCGAAGCTCTGACAATAAAAGGACTAAAAGGCGCTATGCTTGTTAGCCAGGACGGTCTGGTAGCTGATTCTGAATGGAGAAGTCCCCTGGAAGTAAATGACTGCGGGGCTGTTTTGTCAGAAATTTGGAAAATGCTCAGCAGTGAACTTGTAAATAACTCCTTTGGCAACGTGCAAAACGTTCTTATAGAAGCAGCAGAATCAACTTTTTATATAAATCAGAACTCCAAAGGCATTTTCATTTTTGTGGCAGGTAAAAAAGCTAATTTGGGCAACGTTCGCATGAGAATTGACGGACTGATGTCAAATTATGCAAAAACAGCAGGTGCTATATGAACTTATCAGGTGAAGCTGCAAAACGACTACTGTTGTATTCGCTAATCCTATTGGTCGTGCCGTTGATATTGTATCCGGAAAAACTCGGAACATTTCTGCAGGACTATTCTTCGACTAATATTGTCCTGGAGCTTCTTTTCTATTTGCTGCTTACTTTCGTTTTATACAGACAGGGTAACGCCATGCAAATGGTAGCAATCGTATTTATTGGGCTAGGCTACAGATTGCTTATAAGTTCGATATTTTCTGTTTTGCTTTCTGCCTTCTATAACATAAGCAGCGGTGTTGCCTTTTCTCTGGGGATGTACGGATATTTGCCGAGTTTACTTTTCCAGATTTTTGCAACCCAGTTTATAATTAAAAACGTCATGGATGATATTTTCTTCAGTCGACCGCGTATTCGTCGCCCACGGCCGTCAGATATTACCACAGCTGATTCAGTTGAGACCGGAACTTCTACCTTTGTAGTTACTAAAGAAAAAAACGCTACCAGACCCGATTCTCCGCCTCCCAGACCGGTCCAGAATCAGTCAAGTCTTGAAAACCGACCTGCAGCTGCAGAGTCACCAGTGGTTGGCGGAGACGCTCAGGGATTCGATAAGGCTACCAGATATATTGGTGAACATAGCTCTGTTAAGCTGGCCGCGGTAGTTGACCATGAAGGTCTGCTGTTATCGAACTTTACACGCGGCGGAATAATTGCAGAGGATGTTGCTCCATTTGCTTTGCTTATTAAGGCAAACGGAGCCGGAAGCATGAACTTCCTTAGCTACGGATGTCCGGAAAGAGTAGAATTTCAGTTACGTAATGACAGGGTAGTTCTCTGCTATGAAGAGTCATATTGTCTTATGGTAATAGCAGAAAGACATAATGATGATTTATTAAATATTCGCATAAATCAAGCAATGGAAATGGTCAAGAAATATATGTCCGAGAGGTACAGCGAGATGCTGCGCCCGGCAATGGAGAAATCATATGCATGAAATACTAAGTGAACTGAACAAAACTACTGGCATTACCGGCTCAATGGTGGTCGGCAATGATGGTATCGTTATTGCGGCTAACCTCCAGGAAAATGTGGAAGACGACACAATCGGCGCCCTGGCGGCATCGATAACCGCCAACATCCACAAATCACTGGAGCGTCTGCAGAGCAGCCCTTTAAAACATGTTACAATAGAAGCTGATGACGCCAAGCTATTTTTCAGCGATGCCGGACTCGGCATTCTGGTAGTAACTACAGATAAAGAAGTGAATATTGGTCTAATCCGACTTGAAATTAAGAACGCCATATCACGATTAAAAACGGCAAGTTAGAAACTAAGCATATTAGGAAGAAGTAAATGGTATCAATAAACTACTCGGCGCGAGAGGTCTGTTGCAAAATCGTCTATTATGGTCCGGGCTTATCGGGCAAGACAACCAACTTGCAATATGTCCACACCAAAGTGCCCAGCACAACACGTGGAGATCTTATATCTCTGGCGACTGAAGCAGACCGGACTCTCTATTTTGATTTCCTGCC
>JADFPZ010000244.1 GCA_022562075.1 Candidatus Zixiibacteriota bacterium
GCCATCGGACCATATGGGCTCGATGTTTACATAACTGACCACCCAGGCGATTTCACTGGAACCGGTTCGATTCTGTCAGTTCAAGAAATCTTCTTCAATGTAGACTTAGAGTTGGATGATAAGGACATGCTGTTAATTGACTTTGGAGGTGTCAAGTTCATGGCGAATTTGAGACACTTCATTAGTAGAGGATATTTATTCTCGAACGACTTAAGATTTAAGTACGAAGAACCTCATCTTGCCGGGATTACAGATTCATTCACTATCACATACCGAAAAATAACTAACGAGCCTTTTATGACCGAGATAATGTTAGTTCCTAAGCCCGCATCAGGATCTCGATATCGCCGAGAAATCTATATTCTTGATGCGGATTCGGTCTATGTTTCAATTGATGAGCAACAAGAGGATCTTCTTCTTGATATCAAATGGAGAGATGGTGAATGGACTAAGGGGTACAGGCTGAAATTTCCTAGGCCTTTTCTAAAATCTCGTCTAAAACCTTACGACCCTACAGATTCTTAATGACGCTTATCACCGACTTAGCGTCGTTCATTATATAAAAATGGATACACTCCACGCCGCCGTTTAACAGTTCCTGGCATTGCTTAGAGGCCCAGTTAACACCAATTTCCTTGGCGTGCTTGTCGCTTGAATTTACTTCATCAACAAGTTCATCGGGTATACTAATATTAAAATTTTTGGCCAGTGACGTCAGCTGCTTGGCGCTGTTAAGAACTTTTAATCCGGGGAGAATCGGCACAGTTATGCCTGCCTGTCGGCATTGTTCGACAAACTCAAAAAATGAACTGTTATCAAAAAACATCTGCGTAACAATGTAGTCCGCACCTTTATCTACTTTGCTTTTCAAATAGCTGATATCTGTCTTTGTGTTGGGGCATTCGATATGTTTTTCCGGATAACCTGCGACACCGATGCACATATCAATCGGGGCAGAGTTGGCAATCTTTTCTAAGAATGTTCCCCTTTTCAAATCTATCAACTGCTCAACCAGTTCGCTGGCGAATACATTGGCGGTGTTGCTGCCTTTAGCAGGAGGCATGTAATTGGTTTCATCGCCGCGAATAGCCAGAAAATTGTGAATCCCTAAAAAATTAAGTTCAATGCAGGCATCCTCGGTTTCTTCCTGAGAAAAGCCCCGGCACAAAAGATGGGGGACAGTATCTATTCTGTAGCGGTTCTGAATAATTCCGCAGATGCTGATTGTCCCCGGTCGCTTTTTACGGACATGACGTTTGATAGTCCCGTCGCTTAATTCTTCATAATAGGCCTCGGCCGAATGAGCGGTGACATCGATAAACGGCGGGTCATAGGGGAGAATCTGTTCAACTATATGCAGAATGTTATCTACGCTTTTGCCTCTGGGTGGAGGGACTATCTCGTAGCTGAAAAGTGGTTTTTTGGCTTTGTCTAAGTGCTCTGTTACATACATTTACTTGGTTACAGCAGTTTCTTTTTTTGGTTCATAATTCAAATTTGTGGCTAACCACTTTTCTACTATGTTTACAGTCATTTTTTTTCTCACGGCGTAATCCTCAACCTGGTCCCGGCCAATCTTGCCCACTCCGAAATAAAATGAATCGGGATGTGAGAAATACCAGCCGCTGACCGAGGCCGCAGGCCACATTGCAAAACTCTCGGTTAACTCTATACCAGTTTTGCTCTCAGCCTGGGTTAAGTCAAACAAAAGTCTCTTTTCGGTATGGTCAGGGCAGGCCGGGTAGCCGGGTGCAGGACGAATTCCCTGATAGCTTTCTTTTATCAACTCTTCGCTCTCCAGAGATTCATCAGAGGCATAGCCCCATAATTCTTTTCTGACCTTTTGGTGCATTGCTTCGGCAAGGGCTTCGGCAAGTCTATCAGCCAGCGCTTTAATCATTATAGAATTATAATCGTCTTTGTCGGCCTCAAACTCAGCGACTAATTTGTCAATGCCTATTCCCGCTGTCACAGCAAAGGCTCCGATATAATCTTTTTTGCCCGAATCTTTGGGTGCTACGAAATCTGACAGACAGGCCAGATGTTTTTTGTTATCTCTGACGCGCTGCTGTCTTAAATGATGGGTCGTCATAACGATATCAGTTCGACTGTCATCAGCATAAATCTCAATATCATCACCGACAGCATTTGCAGGAAAAATTCCGACTACGGCTTTTGCTCTTAAAAGCTTTTGGCTGATAATTTTTTCCAATAGATTACCAGCGTTGTCAAACAATTCACGGGCTTCTTTTCCTACTCGTTTATTATCAAAAAGTCGCGGGTATCTTCCCGGAATCTGCCAGACCTGGAAAAACGGGGTCCAGTCAATGTAGCTGACGATATCAGCGATCGGAAAATCTTCAAATTGTGTTATGCCGGGCGATGCCGGAACCGGGGGAGTGTAGGAATTCCAGTCTATCTTTACTTTTCTCAAGCGGGCTTTAGCTATCGGTGCGAATGTCATAGTAGAGCTGCGATATTCTCTTTCCTCACGAAGCTTTTCGTATTCCTGGCGGACATGGCTGGAAAAATCAGCCCGTTTATCTTCGCTTAACAGATTTCTGACAACTTTGACAGATCTCGAAGCATCCGAGACGTGCACAGTGGCACCACTGTAAGCCGGTTCAATCTTGACTGCCGTATGCGCTCTCGAAGTTGTCGCGCCGCCAATTAAAAGCGGCAGTTTTAGCCCGCGTCTGTTCATCTCCTGTGCTACTTGAACCATCTCATCCAGCGAGGGTGTTATCAGCCCGCTTAAGCCGATGATATCAACATCGTTCTCACTCGCTGCCTCAAGAATCTTGTCGGCCGGAACCATCACGCCAAGATCAATAATTTCATAATTGTTGCAACCCAATACTACTCCCACAATATTTTTGCCAATATCATGCACGTCTCCTTTGACAGTAGCCAAAAGTATTTTTCCGTTTGAGATTGAAGCACCTGCCTGCTCTTTTTCTTTTGCCATATATGGCTCCAATACAGCAACAGACTTTTTCATAACACGGGCGCTCTTGACCACCTGCGGCAAAAACATCTTTCCCGAACCGAACCGGTCACCGACAATATTCATGCCATGCATCAAAGGACCATCGATAACGTGCAAAGCCTTGTCATATTTTGACATCGCCTCAGTGGTGTCGTCCTCAATAAACTCAACGATACCATGGACCAGCGCATGCGACAATCTTTCTTCAACCGTCCCTTTACGCCATTCCATTATCTGGGTTTTGTCTTTCTTTTTCTCTTTAACGCCGGTGGCAATTTCGGTCAGACGGGTGGTAGCGTCAGAGTTTCGATTCAAAATGACATCTTCG
>JADFPZ010000245.1 GCA_022562075.1 Candidatus Zixiibacteriota bacterium
CGAGTAACCTCCGGAGATTTTTTATGCCAAAGATTGTGGCCATAGCGACGGCTGTTCCTGAATTTGAGGTTGACCAAGCTACGGTCTGCAAAATTGTCAGTAATCACTTTTCTGGTCGACTTGATGAGCTTAAGCGATTACTGCCGATTTTCAGCAACGCCGGTATAACGACCCGTTATTTCAGCCGTCCCATGGATTGGATGATACAACCGCATTCACTTGAAGAAAGAAACAAAGCCTACACGCATTGCGCGACAGATCTTTCGGCTGCGGCTGCTCTTAAGCTTATCAAGCAAAACGAAATGTCGGCGGGAGATTTCGATTACATTATATATGTCAACACCACGGGACTATCCACCCCGTCTATTGATGCCCGCCTGATAAATATATTAAATTTGCGCCGCGATATCCACAGAACTCCTGTCTGGGGTCTCGGCTGTGCCGGTGGAGCGGCCGGGCTGGCCCACGCCTACCGTTATTTATTAGGACATCCTCAAGGGAAAGTTCTGCTGATAGCCACTGAACTGTGCGGACTCACTTTTTTAGCTGATGACTATTCCAAGAGCAATCTGGTAGCGACCGCTCTTTTTAGTGAGGGCAGCGCCGCGGTTTTGCTGGCGGGTGATCAAGTTAACGCTAGCGGCATGGAAATCATTGGCACCAAAAGCACTTTCTATCCGGATTCCCTTGACGTAATGGGCTGGAATATTGTCTCTAAAGGACTTCAGGTTATTTTTGCCCAGCGAATACCGGATATTGTCAAAGAGCATGCTGCAAAAGATATAGATGATTTTCTCATAACTCATAATTTATCATTAAAAGATATTTCATCTTTTTTATTTCATCCCGGCGGAACTAAAGTATTAAAAGCGTATGAAACGGCCTTAAATTTGACCGATAACGAACTTGCATTATCGTGGGATATTCTAAGTGAATACGGCAATATTTCTTCAGTTACTGTTCTTTTTATATTGGAGCGGTTTATGAATCAAAATAGACAGGGCAGTGACGGCTATGGCTTGATAACAGCCCTTGGTCCGGGTTTCTGCTCAGAATCAATGTTGATTAAAGTGCAGCAATAAAACAAACCTATAGAGATGACTGGCTCTACTTTCATTGTAGTTGCTATACAACAGCTAATCTCTTAGTTTTCAATACTTATAAAAAGTTTTAAATTTATTCAAACGATACTCAAAGGGGCCGCATTTTCAGGAGAAGAAAGCCATGACTTTTCGAAATGTCTTTATAGCTGTATTTATTGGCACCGCCCTTATCGTGGCGGCGATGCTCATTAACAAAGCCCGGCCAATAATGGAGACATCACAACCGGCGCCGGAGTATGTCCGGGCCAGCGGTAAATGCGCGGAATGTCACAGTCGGGAAACTTCGGCAATTGTCCACCAATTCTCAATGAGCGCTCATGCCAGAGCCGACATAACCTGCTATGATTGTCATTCTCCGGAGAGCGGACAAGAAGAATACGCCCATAACGGATTCACTCTGGCCAAAGAGCTGACAGCCTTAAATTGCGCCCGCTGCCACTCTACCGAATATGAGCAGTTTAAGAAGAGCCGTCACGCGGCACCGGCCTGGGCCGCCGTACAAGGTGAAAGTGATTTCACCTTGGAACAAATTGAATTTGCCGAAAAGTACCACCCGGGAACGGTCAGGCGCGCAGCCAACAAGCTGGCGATTGCAGAAGGTGCCGGGGTTTTGGCGCTGGGCTGTGAGTCCTGCCACGCCATCGGCAAACCTAACAGTGACGGCAGCATTGGCAACTGCACCCAATGTCACGCCAGACATTCGACTTCGATTGCTTTGGCGCGTCAACCGGCAACATGCGGTCAATGCCATATGGGGCCGGACCATTCGCAAATTGAAATCTATAACGAATCCAAGCACGGCGTACTTTATGAGTCTCAAAAGTCATTTTTGAACCTTAACGCTTCTCCAAAAAATTTGACAACCCGCGATATGTCTGTACCGACTTGTGCCACCTGTCATATGAGCGGGCTTGAGGGGATGAATGTCACTCACGATGTTACCGAGCGTCTGTCATGGTGGTTGTTTGCCGCCATATCCGAAAAACGTCCCAACTACACTATGGGGCAGGATGCCATGAAAAATATCTGTCTAAAATGTCACGCCACAACCCAGGTCGAGAAATTTTATGAGGAAGCAGAAGTAGTGGTTCATTCAACCAATGAAAAAGTACAGGAAGCTATGGATCTTGTCGCAGAACTTCGTAAGGAAGGACTCTTGACTGCCGAGCCGTTTGATGAACCGATTGAATTTATGGCTTTTGATTTGTGGCACTATTACGGAAGAACCGCCAAACATGGTGCCTTTATGGGAGGTGCCGATTTTGTGCAGTGGCACGGCAATTATGAATTACTTCTCCATATAGTTGAAATGAAACAGATAGCTGCTGAACTTCGCGCCGAATAACCGCTCATGGAAATGATGTCAAAACCGCGGCAAATTTCGCTATTGTTAGTCATTGAAATCTTCGTCATCGTCAATATCGGATTTTTGGCTATAGATATTTTTATTGCTCATTCTGCAAATGCATTTCATTACCCAACCGAATGGATTCCATTTTATTTTTCTCTGGTTGCACCGATCTTGTTATTGGCTGAATTTGTAGCTAACTGGCGCATTAGAGAACGGAAGCTGCAAACGATCGGCCGTGTTGTCGGCTACTGTTCGATTGCAGTAGGGATTTTGGGAGCGCTCTTTCATTTGAACAGTTCGTTTTTTGAAACACAGACAATCCACAGCCTGGTCTACGCAGCTCCATTTGCGGCGCCGCTGGCTTACACCGGTTTGGGTTTCCTGCTTTTGTTGAACAGGTCTGTGCCGGTTGAAAAATTGGAATGGGGCAGGTGGCTGATATTTCTGGGGCTCGGCGGCTTTGCCGGAAACTTTGTGCTGGCACTTCTAGATCATGCCCAAAACGGATTCTTTTTTTGGACAGAGTGGATTCCTGTTTTCAGCAGTGCTGTCGCAATCGGTTTCTTGTTAGTTATCTTTTTTGGGAAAATATCACAGCGATTTCTTGATTTTTCGATGGCCGTAATGTTTGTTCAGGTTATTGTCGGTTCAATAGGATTCTATTTTCACGGGATGGCTCTGACCAGCGGGGTAGATACTTCTTTCTTTAAAAATCTTGTGTCAACCGCTCCCATATTTGCGCCGCTGCTGTTTGTTAATCTTGCTTTTCTTGCAGGAGTAGGAATTTGGGACGTACGAAGTAAGCTGTTTGAAGTGTATAGTGACTAAATAACCGGCACCAGTCAGCAGCCAGGT
>JADFPZ010000039.1 GCA_022562075.1 Candidatus Zixiibacteriota bacterium
TTGCTGGGGTTCGACTTGCGGCGTAATCACCTATCAATCAAGGGGTTGCAGAAAGTGGTCAGCAGTATCCCCCCTTCGGCATTAGATTATTTTGGTACTCAAGCGACTAGCTGCGCATTACTCTGATTACATCAGCACTCAGTTCCATTGAATCAATCGGAGTTTCAAAAGAATAATTCTCGATTGAGTACGACTTGATTTCTTTCAGGGAAACTTGCGTAACCGGCTTAATACTGGCTACATTCTCGGAATAATCTTCAATTTCATCTGCCAGCTGTCTAAAGAGATCGTTCATGGCAATTAGAGAACTTTATGTTTTTTTAAATCTTTCCAGACAGCCCTGAAATAAAAAAACAGTCCGGCAATAATCATCACATGCCCTACTGAGAAAAAAACCAGATACAAAATCGGCAGCGAAGCCAGCAAAGTAATAAGAGCCAGGAGCAAACCGGCTATCATCAGAATCTCCGCCAGAAATATAGGATGCTTCTTTATTCTATTCTTCAGGGTGGGAAGGTCCATGACACTCCAAACATGACACATCATCGGTCATCAGTTCTTCAATATTATCAGCATGATCTTCAATTTCCATAAACGTCGACGATTCCATGTGACAGGAAAAGCAGTTTTCATTCGGATATGGATCGTAAAGTTCCGGGCGCTCATTTTCATCTTTGATATAGAAAGCCAACATGTGTCTCAGGCCTCTAATTTTATCTCGTACTCCACCCAGAATCTGATAGTCTGAATGACAGGTGTAGCAGGGATTTTCTCGTATTCTTATATGCTGCACGTGCTGCGCTGCCAGACCTTCGCTTTCTTCATCATATAAACCGTCTACAAACGGCTGCATTACATGGCAGGAATTGCAAAACTGTTCGTCTTTCATTGACTGAAGAATAGTAATGTCAGAAAAATACAGAACACTCAGCGGCAACAGACCAATTGCAAAAAAAAGAGTTTTCTTAGGAATTTGATTAGGCTGGCGGCGACCTTGGATGCCGGTAATAACAATCGTTGCAATCGTAGCCAGACAGAGGCTGATACTAATCCACCAGAAAATATTGATATCGTGATTCTCCATTAGTCTTACCTCTGTAACCAGATGCTATCAAATTATTCTACATAATTCATTAATTGCAAGCATTACTTTTCGCCTGATTGGTTTTCAGATTTCTTCTTTGCCCTTTCTGCTGCAAGTTTAGGATTCGGATGTTTAATCATATCCCAGGCCTGGTCAAAGTCAAAACCCGCTTTGGTACCATCTTTGAGAGTGTATTTCTCTGCGTTCCAGGTTGGATTTTGGTCGTTGTGGCATTTGACGCAGCTCTTTTCCGGGCAAGGATTCATACCCGCTTTTACAGAAGCGTCAAAGTCTGCCATTACTTTCTTTTTCTGATAAGCCGAGCCGGCCCAGTGGCAGCTCTCGCAACTGACACCTTCCTCAACAGTCAGACGAGGCTTGCCGCTTTTCTTGACACTTATATTGGAAACAAGTTCTTCACTAAAAAAATAGGCAGTGCTGTGACATTTTAGACACTGGCCGCTCTTCTGAGGGTCTTCAATACCAAGTTCTGCCGCCACTTTCTGGGCTTTTTCAGAAGCCAGCAGCTCAAAAGCTTCAGAATGCTTTGCCTCGGACCATATTTTGAACTGCTCGCCCACTTCCTTTTTCTTATGGCACATTTTGCATTTTTTAGCTCCTACAAACTCAGGAGGCTCTTCTCCGGACGGCACACCCTGCCATACCAACATGACAAATGCTGCCATCATAAAAACAGAAATTTTATTCGTTGAAGCCTTCATAGCGACCGCCTTTGCATCTTCTATAATTTATACAAATAATATTCTCATCTTCTTTCATATCAATTCTTTCTATTCTAATCTATTTGGATGCTGTCACCGTTGTTGTTTAAAGAACGAATTTTAATCGTCAAAAGAAAGGATAGGGCCAGAATTACGATTACTGAAAATATAAATCCTTTACGACGAAAACCATATTGCTTGAGTAAATCCTGGCCAAAGGCATTGGCTTCCTGAGCCAGCAGGCTGCCTTCTTGGGTGACAGCGGCAACTTTTTCAGGGGAGAAGGTATGGATTAAAGCGCGGCTCTGGACCAGTTTGTTTTTGGCCTGACGAATCTGATACTCCGGGTCATCCGTGTCCATGCCATAGAATCTGACCAGTTCGATTACGTTTCGGGCTGAATCAATATGGGCTTTTAGAAAATCGATAGAACTTCTCATCTCTTTGGCTGCTCTCATTCCATCGGAATCATTTTCATGGCAATCGGCACAAATTCCTGCTGATGAGGAATAGAGCAGGTCATCGGTTGGTTTTACGATAGCATGATTGCCGTGGCAGACTTCGCACTCCGGATAGCCATGCTTTTCGTGCGCTGCTTTGTGTGGCGATGAGACAAACAGTTCACGCACATAATTGTGACATTGGGCGCAGGTATTGGCCACACCGCTTGGCTCAGGACGACGAGCTTCGTGGCTGCCGTGACAACCGGCGCATGATGGCGCCGCCCGGTCTCCTTTTTGAAGCAAAGCCTGTCCGTGCACGCTTGATTCATATTCCTGTAATTGTGTCACCGGGATATCTCTGCCGGCCATATAAACCGAGTCGCTGTGGCAATTGGCACAGGTATAAGGAACGTTTAGTGTAAAAGTTGGCGAGAGAGGATCATTTGAGGCAAGTATGCCGTGCACACCATGGCAGCTGGTGCAAACCGCAACTTTTTTATCGCCGGATTTCTTAAGTAGCCGTCCGTGACCCGATATTAAGTACTTAGAATATTGGTCTGTTGAAAGATTAGGATTAAAACCCCTCATATAACCCGGATCGGCGTGGCAGCGGGCACAAAATTCCGGAATGTCTTTTCTTTCGGGGGCACCGTTATAACCGGCATCGGGATCCATGGCGTCGTCCATATCTTCGGCGCTGGCATCGCCGCCATGACAGTCTACACAGGAGATTCCTCTTTTTTGATGTACTCCTCCCATAAAACTTTCTACTAACTCAGTATGGTCATCGTCGACTTCTTCCAAGTGGCAGCTGATACAACTACTGGTCTGCTGTGCGAATGTTCTGTCTGTGTTGCCTGCCAGTATCAAGATTGTGAAAAGACAAAAGCAGATAAGTTTACGGGCGCTGAAATTTAACTTCAGATTCATTCCAGCACTCCCCACAAAGTAAGGCCAATAAAAGCCGCTATCATTACCCAGCCGATAATTGAAAAGCCTTTGCTCTTTCTGCCTGCCGCAGATTTTTTATCAAGGAAAGGAACCAGGAACATAAGCAGGCCAATTAATCCAAAGCCAAGTATGCCGATTTGCTCACCCTCGATTCCAAGAATGTGAGCCGGTAGAAGTTTTAGAAGTTGAAACATGAACAGAAAATACCATTCGGGGCGTATTCCTACCGGCGTTGGTGCCAGAGGGTCGGCCGGATTTCCCAGGTGTGCCGGGAAATAAAAACTTAGCGTAATTAGTAAAGCTAATACCAATAGCCAGACATTCAGATCACGCAAAAGAAAATGGGGCATGAAAGGCATTGATATGGCCGGTCCGGAAGATTCAGTGAGCGGCCGGCTCATGCCCTGTTTTTGAACCAGCAATAGATGGACCCCCACTACCATTCCCAACGCCAGAGGCAGAACCCAGATATGAAAAGCAAAAAAACGCGTTAAGGTAATTCCGGTAACATTTGTTCCTCCCCGCAGGAATTCCTTTAATGTTTGTCCTATCAAAGGGATGGCAGCCAGCATCTCGGTGCCGACCTTTGTTGCAGAATAGGCCAGTTCATTCCAGGGTAAAAGGTAACCTGTGAACCCCAGTCCAAGACATGTCATGAACAAGAGCATGCCGGTCATCCAGGTCAATTCTCGTGGAGGTCTGTACGCTTTTAATAAGAAAGTCGAAAACAAATGAACAAAAAGTGCCCCAATCAAAAGATTGGACGACCAGGAGTGGATTGAACGCACTAACCAGCCAAAACTGACTTTGGTCATTATGAACTGAACGGATTCGAAGGCTTGCTCTTCGGTCGGACGATAATACAGCAGCAGCATTATGCCGGTAATTACCTGAAGCATTATTAAGTAAAGGCAAATACCTCCTAAGTAGTAGAACGGACTGAATCTATGAACCGGTACCCGCTTTTTCTTTAAAGCATTCTCTGCTTCTTCGAGTGGTAATCTGGAATATAAGAATTGCTTCAGTTTTTTCATTTTACTTACGCTTCACTCTTAAGCCATAAACCGCCTTGGTCCCTCTGACTTGATTGCTGCAACTGATTTAAGTCCGGCTGACAATTATATCCTCCCCCTCTTCAAATACCCGAAACTCTTCCAGCGCTCTGGGAGGAGGTCCCGAAAGAACCTGGCCATTTAAGTCATATTTGCCATTATGACAGGCACACAGAATATGACGCTTTCCCTTAACGTATTGAACCGTGCAGTCCAGATGTGTGCAGATCGCCGTAAACGCTTTTAGTTCCCCTTCCGGTGTTTTTACCAGCATAGCCGGAGAATCGCCAAATCTGAAAATCCTGGCAGAATCGTTGGTCATTTCGGAGATTTTTGCTGCAGCAACCCTGCTGACTGTCCCACCCTTGGCTAGCGGTTGCTTCAAAAATTGAAGCATTGGATATAGCACAAATCCTGTGAAAAGAATACTAACAGCCGCTAAGGCTTTTGATAAAAATGAGCGACGTTGGGGATTGGCCAAGTCGTTGTTTGAGATATGGTCGGGACAGTTATTCGTAAACATCCTCTTCCATTCTAAAACCAGTTTTCTTGGATCCCGTTAGGTTTCTGTTCTGTCAGCTTGATCCAGTTTCACCGGTTCTTTTTTAAAAAGAAGTGCTGAAAACTCCTGCAAAGTCAGCTTCTGAGTTCGTAGAATGGTGTCGTCCTTAAACTGTGTCCAGAGATCGTGTAGAACACATGGCCGGTCGCTATGGCAACGGCCCAAACCCATAACACAGGAGTCCTCCAGTTTTTCCAATCCGTTAAGCGCTGCCAGAATTCTGTAAAGCGTGACACTGGCTGGGTCTACAGCTAGAGTAAAACCGCCGCTGGGGCCTTTAGACGAAGTTACCAGCCTCTTTTTTTCCAGCTCGGTCAGGACTTTCCCGAGGTAATGCCGGGGAATGTCCAGGTTCTTGGCCATATCCCTTACTTTCACCGTTGGCCTGGTCTCAAGTGATGCCAGATAGCTCAGAGCTTCCAGTGAGTAAACTACTTGTCTTGGATAAATCATTTTTCTTCCTAACTGAAAATCTCACAGAACATCAAATTCTCTAATTAAGATATTCCGATATTTGTATCGGTAATATAGCGGACTATTGATAGCCCTGTCAAGGGATTAGATCATCTATAATTGACTCCTTTTAGTTCGTAAACCGTAACCTATTGTCAATCAAGGGATACTTTCCAAAAAAAATGTGACATTTTCATGACAATTCACTTGACTATTCTAAGAAATGAATACTAATTACCGATAGATAAAGCGGAAACAATGAATGGAGGCGGCCGTGAAAACAAGACTTTTAGCCGTAATTGCCCCGGCTATACTATTGTCTTTAGGCATGCTCTTTTCCATTCCATCATCAGAAGCTAATCCGACCTATAATTCATTTACAGAAGCAGATCTTGAAGCTGATGAATCTTGCCTGGATTGCCACGATGAATATGAGGCAAATCTCTTAGCTACGGCCCACCAACTAGGGACATTTCCGCATAACCTGGATATAATGTGCATCAGTTGCCATAGCGGAGCAGCAGACCACATTGAAGACCCGACAGTCGACAATATCGGCAACCCTGCTAATTCCTCACATACAGATGTTCTTTCAGCCTGTACCCAATGCCACCAGCCGCATCTGGAGCTAGATAACACCGGCTTCGATCCGCATCTGGCAGAAGGAATATCCTGCAGCTCTTGCCACTCGGTTCACTCCGGGGCTCAGAATCTGATGCTCGACGAAAAAGAAGAATTCTGCGGAAAGTGCCATACGGCTGTCATTACCCAGTTCAAGAAGGTCTCGAATCACCCCGTAACAGACGGCAACGTCTCCTGCCTGAGCTGCCATGATTTTACCGGAAAACTTTCACCTGCATTCGGCCACGGGGCAACCGCTAACTGCTACAGCTGTCACCCGATGCAAAGCGGGCCGTTCCTGTTTGAGCACGAAGCTGCCAGTTCATTCTCAACCGAAGGCGAGGGCTGTGTTTCCTGTCATTCTCCCCACGGCAGTTCGAATGAAAGATTATTGACCCGCACTAATAATATGCTTTGTGGTCAGTGCCACGCCACCCCACCGGCGCACTTTACGGCTCACAGCGGCGAAGGCGCCCTTTACAACTGCCTGGACTGTCACAGCGCTGTGCACGGTTCAAATAATAATAGAAGTTTACTTGACCCGAATCTTGGCTCAAAAGTAGGTTCCGGACCCGGCTCCTGCTTCTGCCATAATGTAGGCGGCTGATTAAGATGAAAAACTTATTAACTGCCATATCGCTCTTGCTTCTGACTTCAGTGATTGCACCGAACGCTTTTGCCGATGAATACACAGGCACACTAAAGATTGGTTACGTCTATAACGACGAGGAAGGTAACCAGGGTGTCTATCAGCCGACCTACAACACTTATGAGGGCCTGGCCGTTTCGCTTGAAGGCTTCAACTATAGATACAAAAACGGCACCCGCCTGTTCGGTAACTTTAAGAACCTGACGCTGAACAACCGCCATATTGTTTTTGGCGCGGCCAATACTAACAAATTCAATCTGAGGCTGTCACACAACAAGTACCGCCGCAGCTACAGCTTCGACGAAGACAGAGCTACCCGCCGTCGTTACAGTAATGGCTCTCTCTGGCTGCAGGCTCATAAGAACATCAGGATTTTTGGAGGATATGGTCAGATTAACAAGAGCGGCCGTTCGCTCGACCTGTTTGAAGCGGTTGGACTCAAGCAGCTGAACGAATTCGACTACTCGCAGAAGTTTTATAATGTCGGCGCCAAACTTAGCCGTGACAAGGCCTACCTGCAGCTTGAGCTACGTGGCAGCGATTTCGACGACGAACTCGGCAGAGCCAGTCAGCGAAACAGTAAAATGATTAGAGTCACTGGCTCTTCACCGCTAGCAAATCTAGAGAACTTCTATGTCAACGCCGGATTCCAAAATTACAAAGTTGAAATCAGAGCCAGCAATGACACGCTTAATTCAAACACCGGCTGGGGCGGAATTCGTTATTTCAGCCGCGGTGGTATTCAGCTCAAGTATAGTTTTATCTGGGATCGTTCCCGCCGGACCGGCGATCTGGCGGCCACCGATAAAATCGCCAACCGGGTTCAGCTGGGCAAAGTCTGGCGCGGCCGGGGCAGCCTGAGTTTCGGCTACAGCCATCTGATAAACGACGATGTCAGAGATGAAGTTAAAACCAACGGTTATTTCTTTTCGGCCTGGCTCAAACCGGGCAGCCGGGTGACTCTCCGGGGAAGCTACGGCTCAGAAGTTACCGAAGTAGAATCAGGAAGTACTTTGACCGGCGACAAAAACCTTGCTCGCCTCAGAGGCTCGATAAGTTACAAGTACAAATACGGCAGATGGCGGGCGAGATTTGAAAACAAATCGGTTGAAAATGACGACATCGGCAGCACTGCCGACTTTATGAAAGTCGGCACCGATTTAACGGTATCCTATGAAAAATACGGTGAGCTGCAAGCGGCTTATGATTATTTTGAAGGTGACTATCAAAACGTTGCCGGCAGTTTCGTTTTCAGTGACCACGTCTTTCACGGAGATGCACTTTTAAAACGACATAACAATTTTCAACTTGGTTTCGGAGGCACGTACTTAAGGAGCAGACAGAACCTTGACCTTGAAAGTTTTTCAGTACGTTTTACCGGCAATTATGATTTCAATGGCGGCTATAATCTTGAAGTTACTTATTCGGCGCACAATTTTGATGACTTTAACGATCCGTCACCAGTTTACAATCAATTCTATACCGCTAACATCGTGAAAATTGTTTTAGCAAAAAAGTTGTAGTGATGGAAATACTTTTGGAAGAAATAATAAATTATCCTTTTTAGGAGGTTATCATGAAACACTTAACAATAATATTGATTGGCGTGGCGGCCATACTACTGGTCATAGCAGGCTGTGAAAGGGAAATAACCGGCGATTTAAAACTTGCCGATAACAGCTCCGTTGGCTGCTTTGACTGCCACAGCGACTCTGATGTGATGCTGAGGCAGGCACGCATTCAGTATGAAAACTCAGTGCACGCCGTTGCCGACAACAGTAATCGCAACAGGCTGTATAATTCACGTTATCAGTCATGCGAAAAATGCCACACGCATCAGGGTTTTGTCGAATTCGTAACAGCTGAACCTGCCACCGGAGATCATTTTACGGCCATTGAGTGCTTCACCTGTCACGCTCCACATTCCAGCGGCAGCCTTGGCCTGCGTGTGCAGGATCCCGTAATCCTGGAAAATGGGGTTGCCTTTGACAGAGGTGCCGGAGTAGTCTGTGCTACCTGTCACCACTCGAGACAGGACGTAACTACCTACGTGGTTGACAGCGTTTCTGTAAATTCACGCTTTGGACCGCACCACAGCAATCAAAGTGATATGGTAATTGGAACCGGCGCCTACGAGTATGCTGCCTATAGTTACTCTTCTTCCTGGCACTCTACTGGTGTCGCAGATGGCTGTATCTCTTGCCACATGAGCAATTCCATGCATGAATCAGTAGGCGGTCATAGCTGGAATATGGAAAACGAAGACCGCGGTTTTGAAAACATAACCGGCTGTAACCAAACCGGCTGCCATGATACTTCGCCTCTTGGCGACCTTAACCCACTTGCTTCAGCTGATTTTGACTGGGACGGAACAACCGAAGGGGTGCATGATGAGATCGAAGGACTTCTGGATTCGTTAGTTGTACTATTGGATGCGGCCAATCTGACCGATAGCACAGGTCGTCCGATTTCGAGAACAGTAGCCAGCGCTGATTCGGCCGGTGCGATTTATAACTTCAAGTTTGTTGAAGAAGACCGTTCGCACGGAATTCATAATACTAAATATACTGTTGGCATGCTGCAGTCCTCGATAAACTTCCTGCTGACCGGCAACCCCAACGGTGCCCCTTCGGGGAAGATAGCGATGATTTCCAGCCACTGATAATTGGCTGAATCTGTGTCCAAATTAGCAGAGGGCAGAGAGGACGGATTTTCCAATCGAATACTTTCTCTGTCCTTTTCTCATTATATTTATGTGGGCGGCAGATGCCATCACTTCTGCTGAGCGTAGTCGGCAGACCCAGGCTCTGTTAGAGAGAGATTATTTTGATAAAGCGAGGATTGTAGGTTAAGTTGACTTCTTGGACAGCGTCAGTCGCGGCTGTTGTCCAGAGTCGTGAAAAAGAGTATCATTGAGAAGATACTGAATTGTTTCTATTTCTTTAAAATTCATATCAGTAATCTCAAAGCCGATATCGTAATTATCTTTTGAACTTGTACTTTCATTGCACCATACACATTCAGCGTCAAAGGCCAGAAAGCGTTTTCCTGCTACAGTTTTCGGGAGATCGATTCTAAATTCATAAATGCTGCCGGAATCCATATTCAGAACAGCTTGTATCATCATTCCCTTGGTGCTTAAATCAATCAATTTTCCGATGAATTCGCTGGTTTCTCTGTTATATACTCCAAAGAAATGGTCAGTCTGTTTTCTCGGGTCTTTTCTTCTTTCGTCCATATCCGTATCCCTCTAAATCTTGCAGTACTTTCAGCACCTTCAGCAAGATCACTGCTCTAATCAAATGAAAAGTGCGCTGCAAATTCAGGTCACTTCTATTTTCTAAAGTTATCGGTTGCATCTGTTGATAGCTTGAGCAGCCTGAAACTAAGGCTGTGATGAAAAAGGGCGGATATTAATATGCCAAAAAGCGCAAAACCAGGCCTGTATTGGTTATAATAGGCAACAATTTTCAGGAGGTGAAAATGGGGCCTGGGAGGCCAACCCGGTTTTCAAATATCTTTTATACCTAAAGTTAACTGGCAGGATTAACAGTAATACTGCCGGTCATAGACGAGTGAATGCCACAGTGGTAAGGGAATGTGCCACTTGTTGTTAGAAGAACTTCGTAGGTTTGAAAAATATCCAGGTTCTCAGAACCAGAGAATGTTCCATTGTCCCATACGACGCGATGAAAATCATTAGCAGTATTTGTCCAGACTACTTTGTCGCCAATCTGAATCGAGAGGGTTTGCGGGCTGAATGCAAAATTTGATATATCTACTTTATATATAGTAAAGTTATTTGAAGCAATCGTGCCGTTACCTCCGTCGTTGCCGGAAGAGCAACTCAAAATACTGACGAGAGAAATAACAACAATGACAGACAGCGCTGAATTGAGAGTTTTTCGCATAAGGCTTAGAATCAAAAGAAATAATATACTTAGCATTTCCATATCTTTAGGTATCGGCAAATTCTAATAAGAATCACTGACTTTTAACACCAGATTTCGCATATGTGGGTTCCAGAAACACATTTTGTTCCTTTTGATGATCATATATCAGAGGCTTTATCCTTAACGATTGGTATCCGCATAGTCAGTTGAAAGTGCCATCGACACCATGACCACCGGAGTCAGAGCCTATACGATTGATAGCCACCGATTACTCCGCGTTTGGAGAAGACAATCTGCCACAACTGATTTCTGCGGGCTCGAAATGAACCGGCGGTGGAGAGAAGGAAGTATTTCCACATCCGAAAGAATCGGTCATCATAGTTTTGCTTTATAGAGTCCCAACTCCGTTCAAAGTTTGCGTACCAGGCCATCAGCGTTTTGTCATAGTCGGCTCCGAAATTGTGCCAGTCTTCCATCACGAACAGATTCTCGGTTGCCTGCCCGAGCTGTTTTGTGGAGGGGAGCATGCTGCCGGGGAAAATGTATTTTTCCGTCCAGGGATCGGTGACGGTCACAGAACGAATTTCGCCGATAGTATGCAGGAGAAACAGGCCATCATCGTCGAGACATCTATGGACGACTTTCATGAAGGTACGATAGTTCTTGTAGCCGATATGTTCAATCATGCCGATGGCGACAACGCGGTCGAACCGTTCGTTGAGCTGCCGGAAATCAGAAAGTCGAAACTCGACCGGTAATCCCTGGCATAGTTCTTGGCCCAGCGCCATCTGCTCTTTCGAAACTGTAACGCCAACAACCGACACGCCATGATTCTCGGCGGCATATTTGCCAAAGCCTCCCCAGCCGCAGCCAATATCAAGCACTCGCATGCCCGGTTTGAGTTCAAGTTTGCGGCAGATGAGTTCCAGCTTATTGATTTGAGCTTGTTCGAGAGAAGCGGCGTTGTTCCAATAGCCGCAAGTGTAGAGCATGAGCGGGTCGAGCATTTTCTGAAAGAGGTCGTTTCCCAGACTGTAGTGGCCTCCGACATCTTTTTGTGCCCGTCTCTTTTTCTGGCGATTGAATACGGCCGCCAATGCTATCGGCCAGAGAATCGACCAGTTCCTCCTGACAACATCCTGCAGTCCGGAACGGAGAAGTTTGCAAATCAAGGTGTCAATCTCCTCGCAATCCCACCAGCCGTCCATATATGATTCTCCGAGACCAAGTTCGGCCTCGCCTACGGCGCGTTTGTAGAACCTGTTATCGTGAACCTGGATATCCCACCGATTATTGCCGTTGATTCGGATATCGGTGTGCTCAAGTAACTTCCGTACGGCCGCCTCAAGCCTGCTTGCTCTCATCTCACTCCCACGTTTTCTGTAATACGTCAAACAATTCGGATAGGGTGTTATGAAAACTAAGACGCAGTTTGTCTCATGTCAATCGCCATATATTAACAAATCTCAACTAGGATGTAAAGATACTTCTGGAAATCCAGGTCAGATAAGTAAGAGAATCCGCTCCAGCTTGAGTGGCCGAATCGGATAATAACAATTCACATGATTTAGCACATTTCTAAAGCCCAATCACTATTTTCCCAATATGCTTTTGTGATTCGAGATATTTGTAAGCCTCGATAGTTTTGTCAAACTGAAAAAGCTTATCTATCCAGGGTGGGAGTTGATGTTTTTCGCAGAATCTGGCCAGCGCGTTTAACTCTTCGGTCGACTCCATAAATATGCCACGTAGAGAAATCTGTTTTGTAATAACATCAAAAAGTTTGAACTTGCTAGAGGTGTCATCAAGAATACCTATGACCCCAATTCGGGCGCTGTAGTTACAGGCCTTAATCGAACGCGCCAAGGTTTCACCCCCGGCAATATCTACTACAACATCGACACCGGCACCATCTGTGATTTCGCGAACTTGCCCGGGCCAGTCTTCATTTTTGTAATTTATAATGTGTTTTATACCAAGTTTTTCTTTGACCAGCTTTCCCTTGGTCTCATTCGAGGTTGTCATGATGACCTTTGCCCCGGCATTAATCGCAATCTGCGCTGCGAAGATAGAGACGCCGCCGGTGCCGTGAACCAGTAGCCATTCTCCGGGCTGAACTTTTCCGTGTGTCATAACAGCTGCCCAGGCGGTCAGGCCGGCAATGGTCAGAGTTGAGCCTTCCTCAAATGACATATACTCAGGCATTTTGACCAGAGCAGGTGCGGGATAGAGAAACTTTTCGACTAAGACGCCATCGACGCCAAGACCACCGACAAACTTGCGAATCTTTTCAGAATTCATTTTGCCTGAGAGCCAGGTGTGAAACGAGGAGTTGATTACTTTGTCACCGGGTTTCAAGTTAGTTACATTTGAGCCGGTCTCAAGAACCGTACCGGACATATCGGAGCAGGCTATAATCGGGGGGTCGTAGGCGCCGCCGTAAAGTCCTTTGGCGACCAGCAAGTCGCGGTAGTTGAGCGAGACTGCTTTGACTTCTATTAAAACATCATTATCAGAAAGGGCAGGCGGTTCAGGTTTTTCTGCCGGCGCCAGATTGTCAATACCCTGGCCGTCTGTTACAAAAGATTTGATCACGCTCAAATATAATAATTACACTCATAACTGGCTACCAAAAATCATCTATGAACAGATATTTTTATCCCGGCGGATAGTTATTTATAATCTTTTCAACGGCTCGGCCAAGCTTATCTGTCGATTCTATTCGGTTGCCGATTACACCATCGGCCCAGCCACGCCAGAACAGTTTCCGAGCTCTTTTGTCTACAAAATCTATTACGAGGGTGCTTTTGTTGAAGCGATGGGCAATTAAGATTTGCCAGTTTTTCTTGTACTCATAGCCATAGGCTGAAATATCAATATTTTTCTCTACACCAACGTGGTAGGCAATTACGAAATCAGCTTTACTGATTTCTACTCTTCGCATTCCTTTTAAGAGAAGTTCATGCTCTATTGATTGCTCGAGATTTCTTAGCGCCAGTTTTATCGTAAGTGATTTAGATGGCGGCCAGTCTATCTGAAAGGGCGGTGCAATAAATGCGAAAGAAATATACTTGGTAAAATTTGCTTCCTGGTCAAAGTCAGTCTTGACTGCCAGTGAAGAACATCCGCTAAATACTGTTAGCGTGATAACTGAGAAGAAATAGCATAAGCGTTTCATAGCGGGCCCCTTTGAAAATGTTAAGCTTATAACTTTACTCTATTATCTTAGTTCGGCAGATTCAACTTTAACTGAACGTCTAATGCGAAAGCGAATCAGCAAGAAGATATGGATTCGATTCCGTATTGGTTTCTAAATTCAACGATTTTGGCGATAACATCGTTACTGCTCTTGACATCTTCCATCATCACTCGGAGCTCTTTGGCGCCATTGAAGCCAGTGGCATAGGCTCTGAGATGCTTTATCATGACGGCAAAATTTTTCTTACTATCGAACATTTTTTCATAAAGCCGGCTATGTTCTATCATAGCGCTGAGTCTCTGCTCGGCAGTTATGCTTTCTCTTGTTTTGCTGCGGTCAAAAAGCCAGGGGAAGCCATATATGGCTCTGGCCATCATGACGCCGTCGATTCCGGTTTCTTCTATCATTTTGTCGGCCTGGTCGAGATCATCCAAATCTCCGTTGGCCAGCAGCAACGTTTCAGTTCGTCGGGCAAGCTCTACAGCTTCGTGAACAGTTTCCCAGTGAGCCTGGACGTTTGACATCTCTTTTTTGGTGCGCAGGTGCAATGTTATAGCAGCCAAATTTGTTTCCAAGAGATGCTCGACCCATTCCGCTATGGTAATCGAGTTGTAGCCGATACGGGTTTTGACCGAGACCGGAAGTTCCCCGGCGCCTTCAATAGCAGCAGCAATTATTTCTTTGCCCAGCTCAGGAGTATTAATAAGCGCCGCCCCTGAGCCGGTTTTGGTAACAGTCTTAACCGGGCAGCCCATATTTATATCAATACCATCAAATTTCAATTCCCGGGCAAACAGGGCAGACTTGTAAAAGTTTTCCGGCTTTTCGCCAAACAGCTGGATGACAATCGGGCGTTCTATTTCATTGTAAAGAAGATATTTCATCAGATTCGGCCGACCGGCAGAACAGAGGCCGTCGCAAGAAACAAATTCGGTAAACATGACATCCGGCTTGCCATATTTGGCAATCATATAGCGAAAGGCGGCATCGGTAACATCGGCCATGGGGGCCATAGCGTAAACCGGCTTTTCAATATTATTCCAGAATCCTTTTATGACTTTTTTCTTCATTGCGAATGATAATATAACAGATTTTTGAGTAGAAAGAAAAAAAGAGAGAGTATTAGAACCTCAGCCGGATTGAAAACATTGGACTTATTGGCTGGTGGCTCGCAATCGGGTTTGGAGAAATATCAAAATCATTGAATGAGTAAAACAACTCAGCCATCAGGATTCCAGCCGCTGCACAAACATTAGTATCGGTCGGGCATCGTTTCAAAAGTATTTTTATACTTATGAACATATGCGGAATTTTCAATTGTAATGAGATTGGAAACTAAGAAGTCATAGAGGCATTGCAGCGTCATGTCAATCCGATTTTGGACAGGATTGCAGGCAGGATAAGAAAGGCTGCTGATTGTTGATCAAGTCAAAACAGACCTGCTCTATTAGACACTCATATAGCACATTATACTAATAATGTTGGACTCACCCTGAATTAGAAATTAATGTGCGGCGACATTCTAAATTCTAGAATCAGTCCACTAAGACATCAATTTCTTCTATACTGGAATTTTCCGGATCTATGGCCTTGCCATCTAGCCCGACCGGAACCAGTTTTATAGAAACTTCTTCCCCCGAGGCCCCGTGTTTAATGAGTGCTTTCGAAATATCCATTTCAAGGTCGAAACGTTCATTTGGACGCCGCTTCATCTGCATTTTCTTATCGTCGTCTGCCGACATTCCGAACAAGCCAATAGAACCGGCGAAATGCGCATTACCTTTAGTGGCTGTTTCTGCAGATGAGTCCGGGTCATTGATAAATACACGTATTTCCATCGAACGAAGAGGCATTTTCCTGCTTCTGAAAACAAGACTGGCGAATCGTATCGGTTTCCTGAACCAAAAAGGTAACCTCATTGTTCTCAGGATCGGGAA